>CAZMXX010000162.1:0-8300 GCA_964570315.1 uncultured Anaerolineaceae bacterium
TGCCATCCCCATTGAAGAGGATGATTTTGCGCGGCGGCGCATCGGCGCGGACGGGGGCGGCAAAAGCCGTCAAGAATATCGAAAAAAGAAGAAAATATTTTAAAAAAGATTTCATAATGGGTAATTGTCGGAGGACAAGCGCAAATTGTCAATTTTTGGTAAAATAACATAGAATATCAGTGAATGTCAGCTACTGAAACCCGCCTGATTTGAGCCGATGAATACTGAGCCATTGAATCTACTTTTAATTGAAGATGATGCGTATGACAGGAAGGTCATCCGGCTGATGATTGCCTCTCAGCGGGCTAAGCCGATTTTCAATGTGCGCACGGGAGAGTCGCTGGCGCAGGGGCTGGCGTTGATGGCGGAACGGGCGGCGGAAGTGGTACTGCTCGGTTTGAATTTGCCCGATAGCGCCGGGCTGGACACCTTCACCGCGTTTCACGCCGCCCATCCGCACACGCCGGTGATTGTCATCAGCGGGACGGATGATTTGGCGTTGGCGGTGGAAGCGGTGCAGGCGGGGGCGCAGGATTATTTGCTGAAAGGTGAAATGAGCCGCAATCTGCTGGTGCGGGCGATCCACCATGCGGTGGAGCGGCAGACAATTTTGCGGACGTTGAAGCATCGCACCCGCGAGCTTGCCGCCAGTGAAGCGCGGTTGCGGATGATCACCGACAAAAGCGCGGATGGCATCGCCATTGTGGCGCAGGATGGCAGTGTGCATTTCGCCAATCCCGCCGCCGCGCGAATGCTCGATTTTGCGGATGTACCGGAAATTGACCGCGTTTTTCCGCATCCGTTGCCGGGGGACGGCAGTGTGGAAATGACGGTCTCCCCGGCGGACGGCGGCGAGCCGCTGACCGTTGAGATGGATGCGGTGGCAATCGAATGGGATGGCGAACAGGTCTATCTGGTCATTTTGCGCGACATCACCGCTCGCAAGCGGGTGGAAGTCGAACTTCAGCAGGCGAAAGATACGCTGGAAAGTGTGGTGAAAGCCCGCACCTCGGAGCTGAAGAAGGCGAACCAGTATTTGCTCGACCAGATTTCGGAGCGGCGGCGGGCGCAACGGCAACTGAATCGCGCGCTGGCGGAAGCGGAACAAGCCCGCGACCAGATTGACACGATTTTCGCTTCGGTGGCGGATGGGTTGTTGGCAACCGACCGTTACAATCGCATCACCATGATCAACCGCGCCGCCGAAGAAATTCTGGGCGTGACGTGGGGCAACGTCATCGGGCAGCCGGTGGACGCGGTCATCAATAATGCCACGCTGTTGAACCGCATTCTGACCACGCTGGAAACGGGGCAGGAATTGCAATTTGAATTCGAGATACCCTTTCGGCAGGAGGATGATGCGGCGGACCCGCAGACGAAAATCATTCGCGCCCGCTCGGCGATGGTGAAAGACCGGGCGCACACCCCCGGCGGGGTCATCACGGCGATGTATGATGTGACCCGCGAGCGCGAAGTTGACCGGCTCAAGGCGGAATTCATCTCCACCGCGGCGCATGAGCTGCGCACGCCGCTCACCACCGTGCAGGGATTTTCGGAGATTCTGCTGGCGCGGGACGACATCCCCGTTGAGGCGCAGAAGAAATATCTTTCATACATTAATAATCAGGCGTTGGCGCTGGCGCGCATCGTGGATGATTTGCTCGATATTGCCCGCTTTGAATCCGGGCAAAAATTTGTACTCAACAAAGAACCCGCCAATATCCGCGCGATGGTTGAATCGGTGGCGGCGAAATTTCAGGCGCAAGCCGAGGCGCATCAATTTGTGGTGCAATTGAAGGATGGCGACCGTGAATGGGTGGTTGACCCGCAAAAGATGACCCAAGTGCTGGAAAATCTGCTGGGCAATGCGGTGAAATTTGCCCCGGACGGGGGGCAGGTGGCGGTGAACGGGCAGAGCTATCAAGACCCGCAATCGGGCGGCTCATTCTATTTCATCTCGGTGAAAGATGACGGCGTGGGGATGACGCTGGCGCAGGTGGCGCACATCTTCGACCGGTTTTATCGCGGAGATGCCTCGAATACGGCGGTGGGGGGAACGGGGTTGGGTATGGCAATTGTCAAGCATATCATCGAAGCGCACGGCGGACGGGTTTGGGTGGACAGCAAACCTGGCAACGGGACGAAAGTGTCGTTCACCGTGCCGCTGGAATAGCGATATTTTCGACGGGTTGGATTTGACAAGTTGGCGGGATTGTTTATAATTATTGCGTATAATGTAATTGACGACGCTTAAGTGACACCGTAACACGACGATACATGGCGACTGCGAAAGTCGCCATATCTGTGTTGCGGTGATTTTATGGTGTATACCCACAGTGACCCAAACCGGCAACGACAATATCCTGAACCAGTTCGAGCAATATCTTTCACAGATTGCGCTTTCCCCCAAAACCATCACGAACTATCTGGCAGACCTGCGCGTTTTTGTGCGCTGGGCGGAACGTACCTACGACCAAAATTTTTCGCTCCAACACGTTTCCCCCGACCAGATACGCGCGTACCGTGAAGAGATGATCCGGCTGAAGCGGGCATCATCCACCATTAACCGCCATTTGCAGGCTTTGCGAAAGTGTTGCAATTATCTGGCGCAAACCAATTTAGCCCCCGCCAACGCCGCCACCGAAATTCCGCTGGTGCGCGTGACCACCGGGAAAAAGGGGAAACGCATCCTCACCGCCGAACAGGTTTCGCAGTTGATTAAGGCGGCGAAAAACACCCGCCCGTCCATTGCCAAACGTGACGTGGCGATTGTCCATCTGCTGGTGAACGCCGGTCTACGGGTGACAGAAGTGGTCGATTTGCGGATGGACGATGTGCAATTCGATTTTCCGGGGGTGCATTTGAGCGTGCGCGACGCGCGCGGCTATGGCATTCGGGACATCCCTCTGCCGGATGAAGTGTGTACCGTGCTGAAAGAATGGCTGGTCATTCGCGCCAAATCCGCGCCGTATGAAAACGTCTTTCTGAGCCAAGAGGGGCGACCGATTTCCGCGCGCACCGTCCAGCGAATTGTGCATCGCTGTGCCACCGAGATGGGGCACGTGCGCATCACACCGCAAACCCTGCGCCGCACATACGCTTACAACCTGTATCATCAAACGGATGACGTTGAGCTGGTGCAGCACCGGCTCGGTCACCTGAGTCCGGGTGTGACGCTGCAATATCTGGGGATAAAAGAGGTGGGCGGTAGGCAGCAAGAAGTAGGCAGCAAGAAGTAAGCAGTAGGCTGTATGGGCGCCGCCGATGCATACCTGAGCTTCACACTTCATACTTCATGCTTCATACTTCTTGCTTCATACTTCATGCTTCTTACTTCATATCTTGAACATTTGACTCCGCTAAAATACCGTTAGGAGGTTTATTTTGGAAGTAAAAGACTTTAACGCGCTCCGAGTTCGTCTGGCTTCTCCGGAGGTCATCCACAGTTGGTCATATGGTGAGGTCACAAAACCGGAAACCATCAACTACCGGCGTCTGCGCCCGGAAAAAGATGGGCTGTTCTGCGAAGTGATTTTTGGACCCACCAAAGACTATCAATGCTATTGTGGAAAGTACAAACAGATTCGCTACAAAGGCATTACCTGTGAGAAATGTGGCGTGCTGGTGACGCGCGCCTCCGTTCGCCGCGAGCGTATGGGGCACATTGAGCTTGCCGCGCCGGTGGCGCACATCTGGTACACCCGCCGTGTGCCGTCCTATTTGGGGCTGTTGCTCGACATCTCCCGCCGTAATCTTGACCGGGTGCTGTACTTTGCGCAATACGTGGTCATTCGGGTGGATGAACAAGCCCGCGCCCGCGCACTGAAAAAGCTGGACGAAGAAGTTGAGCGTGAACGGCAACGGCTGGAAGCGTTGGCGCAGGGTGAAACGGATGATGAACGCACCGACATGGACAACCAGATTGCCGCGCTCCGTGAGCGTGAACAAAATCTGGTGGCGACGATGGATGAAAAACAATCCAAAGCCATCGAAGAGGTGATGCGTTCCGCCCAAGCCCATCAGAAATATCTGGAAGACAGTCAGGGCAAAAAAGCCACCGACGACCTGTCGCTGCCGGGGTCGAACGATTTGGTGCTCACCGCCGGAGAGACCATCGGCAAGGAACATCTGACCCGCTTGAATGAGCTGGTGGACGCGCGCCTCGATGAAATCAAAACCGAGATTGAGGATGAGCTGTTGCGCGAGCGCGGCGAAATTGAGAAACGCATCGACCAGTTGCGCACCGAAATTGATGCCAAACTCGACGCTTCCCGCGAAGGGATTGACCAGGAACTCGACCAGTTGATTCGACGGGTGGAGGAACAGCGGCAGGAATTGCTCAATATTCAGCCGATGCAATTCCTGAATGAACTGCAATACCGCGAATTGGAAGAACGCTGGGGCAATATCTTTGAAGCCGGAATGGGTGCGGAAGCCCTGTACGAAATTTGCAAAGATATTAATCTCGAAAAAATGGTGGAAGAACTGCACACCGAGATTCGCACCACCCGTTCCAAACAAAAACTGAAAAAAGCCATCAAACGTTTGAAAGTGGCGGAAAGTTTACAACGCAGCAACAACCGCCCCGAATGGATGATCCTGACCGTCCTGCCCGTCATTCCCCCCGATTTGCGCCCGATGGTGCAACTGGACGGCGGACGCTTCGCCACCAGCGACCTGAACGACCTGTACCGGCGGGTCATCAACCGCAACAACCGCCTCAAACGCCTGCTTGATTTGGGCGCGCCGGATGTGATTGTCCGCAATGAAAAACGTATGCTGCAGGAAGCCGTTGACTCATTGATTGATAACAGCAATCGCGGCAAAGCGGTCTCATCGCGCGGGCGGCGCGAGCTGAAAAGCCTGAGCGACATGCTCAAAGGGAAGCAGGGACGTTTCCGCCGCAACCTGTTGGGGAAACGGGTGGACTATTCCGGGCGTTCGGTGATTGTCGTCGGTCCCGATTTGAAACTGCATCAAGCCGGGCTACCGAAAGAGATGGCGCTGGAACTCTTCCGCCCCTTCGTCATCCACAAACTGGTGGCATACAATTATGCCAACAACGTCAAAGGGGCAAAACGATTTTTGGAACAGCGTCGCCCCGAAGTTTGGGAAGTGCTGGAAGAAATCATCCAAACGCGGCTGATTTTGCTCAACCGCGCCCCGACGTTGCACCGGCTGGGGATTCAGGCATTTGAACCGCTGCTGGTGGAAGGGAGCGCCATCCACCTGCACCCGCTGGTTTGTTCCGCCTTCAACGCCGACTTTGACGGCGACCAGATGGCAGTCCACGTGCCGTTGAGCGAGAGTGCGGTGGCAGAAGCCCGCGAGCTGATGCTGGCGAGCAAAAACCTGCTCCTCCCCGCCAATGGTGAGCCGATTGTGGGACCCACCAAAGATATGGTGCTGGGCATTTATTACCTCACCATGGATGCCAAAGACCCGGAACGCCGGAAAAAAGTTTTCGGCAGCATCGACGAAGTCTCGCTGGCGTACACGCTGGGCAAAATCGATTTGCATGCTCCCATCAAACTGAAAAATGTCGATACCGCTTTCCCGGCGGAAGAAATGCCGTACATTGATACCACCGTCGGACGGGCATTGTTCAACGAAATTCTGCCCGCATCCATCCGGTTTGAATACAACCAGCCGATGACCAAAGGGGATTTGAAAGACCTCATCGGGTTATCCTTCCAGCGATTGGGCGCGGAAGCCACCGCCAAAGTTGCGGATGACATCAAGACCATCGGCTTTACATATGCGTCCGTGTCCGGGACAACCATCGCCATTTCAGACATCAATGTGCCGACAACCAAACGGAAGATTCTGGAAGATACCACCGATGAAGTGACTCTGGTGGAAAAACAATTCCGGCGCGGGTTGATCACCGAAGATGAAAAATACCGCAAAACCGTTGAACTGTGGACGCAAGCCACGGACGAAGTGACCAGAGAGGTGGGGAAAGCCATCGCCGAAGACAGCCCCATCCGCGTTATGGCGGAATCGGGCGCGACCAAAGGGGGCTTCACCCCCATCCGGCAGCTTGCCGGGATGCGCGGGTTGATGGCAGACCCCAGCGGGCGCATCATCCCGCTGCCCATCCGCTCCAACTTCCGCGAAGGGCTGACCACGCTGGAATACTTCATTTCCACCCACGGCGCGCGGAAAGGGCTTGCCGATACCGCCCTCCGCACCGCCGATGCCGGATATCTCACCCGCCGTTTGGTGGACGTGGCGCAGGATATGATTATCCGCTCCGAGGATTGCGGCACACAGCAGGGGATTGAAGCGTTCCGCGAAGATGACGGCGTGCTTTCAGAGAAATTCAAAGACAAAGTGTTCGGGCGGGTGCTGGCGAAAGATGTTCTGCACCCCAAAACCGGTGAAGTGCTGCTGGAACGAGACCATCTCCTGTCCCGCAAAGACCTTGCCACAATTGTTGAAGCGGGCGTGACCGAGGTCATCATCCGCTCGCCGCTGACGTGTGAAATGGAACGCGGCATCTGCGCCAAATGCTACGGGCGCGATATGGGTCGCGGCGGTTTGGTGAAACTCGGGGAAGCGGTGGGCATCATCGCCGCGCAATCCATCGGCGAGCCGGGCACTCAGCTCACCCTGCGTACCTTCCACACGGGCGGTGTCGCCGGCGTGGAGGACATCACCAGCGGTTTGCCCCGTATTCAGGAACTGTTTGAGGCGCGCAACCCCAAAGGCGCCGCCATCATCGCCGACATTGACGGCACGGTTGAAATCATCAACCATGACGACGGCAGCCGCTCGCTGCGCATCTCTTCCAGCGAAATGCGCCGGAAAATCTATCGCATCGCTGACGGTTGGGAAGTCACCGTGGAAGACGGCACTGAAATCGAACCGAAAACCGTCATCGCTCGCAAAGATGATGAGGAGTTAGTTGCCGAAAAGGGCGGGAAGGTATATATTAGTGGCGGAAAAGTTGCCATCAGTTGGGAACAGCGGCACGAAGTGGAACTGGACATTGACTCTGCCGCCCGCCTGATGGTTGAAAATGGCGATAGAGTGGTTGCCGGGCAGCAGTTGAGCCAGGGTTCCATCAATCCGCACCGCCTGCTGGAAGTGATGGGGCGAGATGCTGTTCAGAAGTATCTGGTGGATGAAGTGCAGGATGTGTACCGTTCTCAGGGCGTGCCCATCCATGACAAACACGTGGAAATCATCATTCGCCAGATGACCAACCGGGTGCGAGTGGTTTCCGGCAAAGACAGTGCATTCCTGCCGGGTGAAATCATGGAAATTCGCCGCCTGCAAGTGGTGAACGACGCCCTCATCGCCGAAGGAAAAATGCCCGCCGTGGCGCGCCCCATTTTGCTGGGGATTACCAAAGCCGCGCTCAATACCGATAGCTTCCTGTCGGCATCATCGTTCCAGCACACCATCAACGTGCTGGCGCAAGCCGCCATCGAAGGCAAGCGCGATGAACTCGCCGGTCTGAAAGAAAATGTCATCATCGGGAAGCTCATCCCCGCCGGAACCGGCTTTGCCTCGCATCAGCCGCCGGTGGAAGAAGCGGAAGAAGAGGTTGTCGCGGAGGTTGAAGGCGAACCGGCATTGGAAACTGTGGCGGTGACGGATGCCGAAGCAGACGCGGATGATGCCAACGGCAACACCCCGGCGGCAGATGCGGCAGTAGAAGCATCGGAGCCGGTGGCAGAATAAATCACAAACGTGGCGCGCCGAAAATATCGGCGTGCCACGCGCCTGTAGAATTGACTCGGAAAGGGGGTGATATTGCATGAGCGTAGATTTAAGACCCGGCGAAAGCCAAGAAGCGCTTCTCAAGCGATTTCGGAAAGAAGTTGTGCGAGATCGTATTTTGAGCACCTACCGTAAAAAACGATGGTTTGTTTCCAAGAGTGAAGAACGGCGGTTGGCGAAACAACGCGCGGCGCGCAAAGCACGGCGCAAAATGATGATGTACCAACGACGTAACGCGAATCGCTAGGGGAACATACACCTGCGAATTCCAAAGAGTCGGCATTTATGCCGGCTCTTTTTTTTGGTGGTATCCCCGTTGAGTATTGTGGGTGGTCACCGTGCCGGAATGAACCGCAAAGCCGCAAAGCAAGCCAAGTTTTTCTTTGTTTCCCCCTTTTTTGCTTTGTGACCTTAGCGGCTTCGCGGTGAATTCAACATCTATTCCGCAACAACACCCAAAGGGGAGACTATCTTTTTTTGGTGGTGGTTCAAATTGACTGATAGAAATCATTCGCCGTAGGGACAGAGCATTGCTCTGTCCCTACGCAAAACAAACACGGGTATTTGCC
>CAZMXX010000163.1:0-8290 GCA_964570315.1 uncultured Anaerolineaceae bacterium
GTATTTGCCTTCGACCCTTCGGGTATATTTTGTTTCATCAGTCAAAAATAACCACAACCCATTTTTTGGGCATCCATGTTCGGGAAAAAGAAGAGAGGCGCAGATTTTGGACGGTTGTCACCGCCTCGACAAAAATCTGCGCCCATAAAATCGGGCTGTTGTGGGGAGTATGTTCGGCAGCAAAACCGAGACATTCCCCGCCGTTTATTTTTTGCGGGGCAGTAACCGCGAGCCGACCGCCAAATAGGTGAATCCGGCATTCACCAAATCGAGATAATCGGAAATCATACGCCGCCCGTCAATGATGAGATACGGCGGCTGCGCCACTTTTTTGATGGTGGATGACAGCCCGCGGAATTCTTCCCAATCGGTGGTGATGAACAGCGCGTCGGTTTCTTCAATGGCTTCCTGTGCGCTGTTGTGGTAGCTGATTTTTTCAAACAGGTTGTTTTTTGTGGGGTCGAAATAATGTTTGGCTTCTTCGGTTGCCAGCGGGTCATACGCGCGAATGGCTTTCACGCCACGCCCCAGCAACCCTTCCACCACCTTCAGCGCAGAGGAATCGCGCATGTCGTTGGTGCGTTTTTTGAATGCCAGCCCCATCAGCGCCACCGTTTTATTGTTGAAATTGAACTCGGCTTCATTGACGGCGCGGTCGAGCAAATAGGTTTTCTGATATTCGTTGATTTCATAGACCGCTTTCAACAGGGTGTCCGGCTGATTTTGGCGGCGCAATTGGTACATCAGCGATTGAATGTCTTTGCCGAAACAACTGCCGCCCGCGCCGTTGCTCACATACGAGCCCCACGTGCTGATGCGGTCATCGGCGGTGACGCCGCGTTTCAGGTCTTCCATGCGGATATTGCCGAAAGTTTCGCCCAGCCGCGCGCCGATGCCGTTCCAGAAGGAAATGTAGGTGAGCAGGAGGGTGTTCGCCACATATTTGATGGCTTCGGCGGTTTCCGGCGTGGTTTCGATATATTTGATGCGGACGTGGTTCACAAACGGGGCATACACGTGGCGTAAAATGTTGAAATCCGCTTCATCATCCGCGCCGACGACCACCCGGTCGGGGCGGCGGGAGCCTTCGACGGCGTTTCCTTCCGGCAGAAATTCCGGATTTGATGCCACGCCGAAATTTTGCACGCTGTGTTCATCCATGATGCGTTGCAAATAGCGAGCCGTGCCCACCGGCACGGTGCTTTTGTTCACCAGAACCACCCGCCGCGAGTCGGTGCGGTTTGCCAGCCGTTCCGCCAGATGGTGCGCGGCGTTGGTGTAGGCGGTCAAATCGGTGGAACCGTCGAGGTTCGGCGGGGTGGGCAGACACAGGAAGATGGCTTCCGCGCCGTCTAAAATTTCATCCAGCGAGTCGGTGAAAAAGAGGTAGCGGTTCAACGTATCGCTGATGATGGATGCCAATCCGGGTTCGTTCACATAGCGTTCAATCTGCGCCCGCTCACCGCTGCTATATGCGGCGAGCTTCGCCCGGTCAATATCGTAGGCGTACACCTCGTGCCCCGATTCGGCGAGGACGGCGGCGTGGGTCAGCCCCACAAATCCGGTACCGGCAACGATAACTTTCATGGTATCACTCCTTGATAGTGTGCGTGATTCAGCAACCGAGTTGATTATAGCCAAAACGAACGTCAATTTCTATAGCGGATTTTGCGTCATTTCCCGCGCGGCGCGGCGCCCGATTTCCACGGCGTAATTTGTGCCTCTGTCCCACGGATAGATTTGGCTCATGCTCGCCCAGTACAGCCCCGGAATGGGCGTTTTTAACGGCGGAATATTCTTGCTGTGATTCAATGGCGGCACGGGTTGGGCGTATGTTTCTTTGAAAACCCAGCTCGCGCGCACCCAATCGGTGTCGAAATCAGGGTTGAACCGTTTCAGCGCGGGCAGGAACAGCGCCAGCAGTTCATCTTTATCCATGCTGAAATAGTGATGGCTCGATTCCAGATAATCGCCGCAATAAATGATGGTGTCACCGGCATAATGTTCGGCGCTGATGAAATTGGTGTGTTCCACCAATGCCAAAAAGGGGAAATTCGCAGTTTTGGGCAGATTAATCCAGTAGTGTTTGTCGGTCAGTTTGTGTTTGATAGCCAACACCAGCACAATCGCGCCCATGGATTTCAGATTATCCAATTGCGAAAGATAGTCGGCGGGCAAGTTGGGGGTGAGCCGCCGCAACAGCGAAGGTGATACCGTTGCCAGCACGCGGTCGAAGGTGTGCGTTT
This sequence comes from uncultured Anaerolineaceae bacterium, assembly GCA_964570315.1. Taxonomy (GTDB): domain Bacteria; phylum Chloroflexota; class Anaerolineae; order 4572-78; family 4572-78; genus JANTHQ01. The sequence goes on from CAZMXX010000163.1 coordinate 2,247, forward strand.
CGGTTTCGGTGGCGACGGTGACTTTGTTAGCGGCTTCGCGGGTGATGGTGGTGACGGGGGTGCTGAAATGCACCGTGCCCCCCTGCGCGGTCACGGCATCGCACAGGGCTTGGTTGAATGCCTGAAACCCGCCTTCAAAATAGCCCAGTTTCACCGTGCGTTTGTGCAATCGCGCCCACATCCACGCCATATTCACATCGCGGTAATATTTGCCGAATTTGCCGATGAGCAACGGTTCCCACAAAACACGGTAGGTTTCTTCGCCCATAAATTTAATGAGCCAATTGTGGGCGGTCTCTTTTTCCAGCGCCTGCCAATTGCTGCTGAGCCGCAAAAATATGCCGCTCAGCGCATAGCGTATTTTGGCGATGGGGGAAATCGGCAGGAGCGCGTTGCGCCACAATGGGGTGGCGGGGTACAGTTTATCATCAATGAAAAGGGAAGTGACGGGTTCGGGGAAGAATAGCTTTTCCGACAGCCCCAATTCGTCAATCAGCCGAATCACGTCTTCATCGGTTTGAAACCAGTGGTGATAAAATCGCTCCAGCTTCCAATCCCAACGGGGGTCTTTAAACCCCGATGCCAGCCCGCCGGGGCGGTCGCTGGCTTCAAAAACAGTGACGGTGTGCCCCTGTTTGGTTAAATCGAAGGCGGCGCTCAATCCGGCAATGCCTGCGCCAATAATGCCAATGTTCATAAAATTATCCTACTTTGCTTGATTAAATATCGGCGGTGCTGTGTTGGGCAACATTGGTGAATTCATCCCAGCTCATACTTTCCTGCGCCATATACCAGAACCCCAGCAGGGTGATGGGCAGCCACAGCGCGGCGTGCAAAACCAGTGTGTATCCGGTGGCAATCACCGGGTCAACGGCGAATACCTTCAGCACTTCGATGCCAGGTCCGTCGAACGTGCCGATGTACCCCGGCGCGGAGGGCAGGGTGGTGGCGAGATTGACCACGCCGTTCATCAGCATCAGCGCAAAAAAGCTGACCGTGAACCGGAAGGCGTGCATCACAAACCAGTATTTGACGGTTTCCAGCAGCCAAATCACACCGGAGGTGACAAAAACCATCGCCACGTCTCCCGGGCTGCGCAAACTGCCCAACCCCTGCGTGAAGTTTTCCGCCATGTTCAAAAGCGGGTCGCGGAATTTTTGGGGCACAAACCGATTGATGATGAAGGTGTACACCACTTTCGCCCACGCCGGTTTGACTGCCCACATCACCAGAAAAATCAGCGCGCCGGCGAACAATATGCTGGCGTAAATCACCGTTTGTTCCAGCCAGAGCGGCAGATTCGGCACGGTGGGCAGGGCGACCAGCACGAATATCAGCATCACCAGCCCGTCGAAGATACGTTCAACCAGAATGGTGGCGACGCTGGCGCTCACGGATACCTGCTCGTTCCGTTTCAGCACGTAGGCGCGCAGCACTTCCCCTGCGCGGAACGGATAGATGTTGTTGCCCATATAGCCAATCACCACCGGCGACCACATGCGGCGCATCGGGATTTTTTTAATATTGCGCAACAAATAGTGCCAGCGCCAGACCCGCGCCCACACCGCCAGAAAATATACCAGCACACCGGGAACAATCCAGCCGTATTGCGCCGATTTTACCGTTTGCCACAAATCCGTGAGGTGTAACCCGCGTAATGCAATTGCCAGAAAAAAGACGCTGATTCCAGCGCCCAACCAAAATTGCCATCGCTTCAACATATCGCCATTGTACCATTATGCCCAAAAAGGGACAAACGTTTCCCCATAAAAAAACGTCCGCATCATTATGATGCGGACGTTGAAATTGCGGTGAGGGAATTTTTAGGCGGGCATCGGTACGGCTTCTGCGGGTTCTACCAAGCCGGAGAGCTTTCGTTCAATTGTCATCACATGCGAACAGACGCCGCGCGCCTGAAAGAAGTTGCAATCACAGTGCCAAGTGCCGCTATCGTAGGAAACCTGATGGTCGTGATGGTCTCCCTTAAACGTGACCTGAAAATTGTTAATCTGAAGCCGGTCAGGCTCCTGCGAGTATTGCAGTGCCTTTTCAATTTTGCCAATCATGGCTGCGTCCATACAGAACCTCCTGAAAGTGAAATTTTTTGGTATCCTTTACCGTCTAGAAACAAAAAAGCACCCGCGCAGTCAGACACAGGTGCTGGAAATATGGCTATGAAATTGTGTGGTGGATGACGGAGTCATTCTGAAAAACCTTCTTTGGTTTTAGATTTGATACTCGGACCACAATTATATTCTGAATTATAGCGGCAGTTGCCCTGAGAGTCAACCGTTTTTCCCCACGAATTCTATACGCTCTGCGGGCGAGGTCAACCCAAATGCTCCGGCGGCGACGGTTTATGCGGCGGAATGTACCCCGGTGCGAATTGTGCGGGCGTATTCCACGGATACACGATGAACCGGTCGGTGATGGCGCCGTAGTAGTTGGGTCCGGTATTGGGGAAGAAGTTTGACTTCGGGCGGAAGTGGAGTACTGCGGTCTCCACAATGGCGTTTGCCGCCTCCAAACGTCCGCGCACGGCAACCATATTGATGCCGTTTGCCCAAATATCATCCACAACCAGCAACTTGCGCCCGGAGACCATCGCATCAATGGGGAATTGCATGAACGTGGGCCACGCCATCGAATCTTTGGTGGGATTGGCAATGTGAACAGCGGCGGTGTGGACGTTTTTGATGCCCATCGCCTCGCACAAAATTCCGCCCGGAAACAACCCGCCGCGGGTAATCATAACCAACCCGTCATAATCGGTGTTGAATTGCGGCAGCAGATGGGCAATCACCGCGTCAACATCGTCCCAAGTTAGCACATCTTGTGAGGCAAAAGAATCGGAGAACATGGCAGTATTCCGTGCAATATAATGCCTAATCATTTTACGGCAGATGCGTCATGCTGTCAACGTGATGTGCGCGCTTCAACTTTTAGGCGGAATGGGGGGATTCGTTGCAAGACTCATCAACGCACCGGGCTTTCGCCTCGAATTAAAATTCAAGGCTCAAAACTTAAGCCGACTTAAGTCGGCTTGGGCATTTAGCCCGGAAATTTATTTCCGGGTTGTGCCCGTCGTTTCAGTGTGCCCGCCGTGCCTGATTGTCGGATTCTTTGCGAAATTGACGGGGCAATGGTACACTTTTCATGTTAAGTGTCTATCTGTAAAATCATTGTACGTTTGGGAAAAATAAAATCACGAATGTCACAAAGGCTCGAATGGCACAAATAATCAATGAAAATTTGTGATATTCGTCAATTCGTTCCATTTGTGATTTGGGATACGTTACTGCTTTCCGGATAGACTCTAAGCTTGGTAAATGATTCTGAATAGGACAAAATATGGCACGGCAAGCCTTGTATAGAAAATGGCGCTCCCAATCATTTGAAGATGTGATTGGACAGCACCATGTGACCGAAACATTGAAAAATGCAATCGCCGCCAATCGGGTGGCGCACGCTTATTTGTTCACGGGTCCGCGCGGCACGGGGAAAACCAGCACGGCGCGAATTCTGGCAAAAGCCGTCAACTGCACCGGCGATGGCGCAAAACCGTGCAATCAGTGCGACATCTGCACGGCGATTACCGAAGGGCGGTTGATGGATTTGATTGAAATTGATGCCGCCAGCAACACCAGTGTGGATGATATCCGTGACTTGCGCGACAAGGTTGGTTTTCGCCCCGCAGAAGCCGCTATCAAATTCTACATCATCGACGAAGTTCATATGCTTTCCAAATCGGCGTTTAATGCCCTGCTGAAAACGCTGGAAGAACCGCCCCCCCATGTGATTTTTGTGCTGGCAACCACCGAGCCGGAGAAAATTCCCGCCACCATCAAATCACGCTGCCAACGGTTCGACTTTCGGCGGATACCCGTCCCCGATATTGTGGGGCGGTTGCAGTTCATCTTTGCGGAAGAGGGCTTGCAAGCCGATGAAGACGCGCTGACGTTCATCGCCCGGCAGGCGGGCGGTTCCATGCGGGATGCGATAAGTTTGCTCGACCAGTTGACGGCATACGGGCAGGATACCATTTCGCTGGCGCTGGTGCATTCGGTGCTGGGCACGGCAAAAATCACCGCGACGGTGGCGGTGGTGGATGCGTTGCTGGCAGGGGATGTTTCCGCCGGGCTGGAGAAAATCAACCAAATTATTGCCGATGGGGTGGAACCCCGCCAATTCGCGCTGGAAATGTTGGAATATCTGCGCGGGCTGATGCTGATTCGGTACGGGGATGGCGAGCAGTTCATCAACGCCGCCCCGGAACAGTTGGAAACGATGCGGGCACAAGCCGCGACGGTTGCTCCCGCACAATTGTTGTTTATGACCCAACGCTTCAATCAGACGATAAAAGAATTCAAATCCAGCGCCGGAAATATGTCCATTCCGCAGTTGCCGTTGGAATTGGCATTTGTGGAAGCCGCCACCGGCGCGATGGCGCAACCCGCCGCCGCGCCCGTCGGGGCGGTCACTGCCCCCGCGCGAACGGTTTCGACACCGCCACCGGCGCGCTCGCCGAAACCGCCGCCAGCCCGAACACCGCCGGCGGCAACGCCCGCGCCGCCATCGGGAGGGATGGAAACGCTCACGAAAGACTCGCTGCGGCAGCAGTGGGGGCGGGTGCTGGACGAAGTGCGCCGCTTGGGCGCCACCGACCAGTTTCTGAAACGCCCGATGGTGCAGGATGTGGAAATTCGCGGCAATACCATTATGGTTTGGTTTGCGCCTCAATATAAAATGGCGGCGAATCGCGTGGGCAAATCGAAGGAAAAAATTGTGGACGCTTTCCACGCTGTGTTGGGCAAAAAATGGATGGTCGAATTTAAAGTTGCCGCTGATTCTCAATCCACCGACCCCGATGCCGATGCATTGGTGCAGGCTGCGGTGGAACTGGGCGGCAAAGTGAAATCATCAGAATAAAGGAGTAAATTATGGCAAAACGAAAACGGAAACCCGGCTCACGTCCCGTGCCGAGCTTTGGCGGCGGGGGCGGCATGAATATGGGCGGTGGGATGGCGCAGCGTTTGCAGGAATTGCAGCAGCAAATGGCTGAACGGCAGGAAGCGCTGGGCGACAAAACCATCGAGGTGAGCGCCGGCGGCGGCGCCATCACCATCGAAATTACCGGACACCAGAAAATCACCAAAATCGCCATTGACCCCGATGTGGTTGACCCCGATGATGTGGAAATGTTGCAGGATTTGGTGATGGCGGCGGTCAATGAAGCCATCCAGCAATCGCAGGAAATGGCATCGAGTGAATTGGAAGGGCTGACCGGCGGGTTGAACATCCCCGGATTGTTTTAGCGGGGAGAATGTATGGCAATCAATGTGACGCCGAAGCCGGTCTTGAGATTGATAGATGAATTTTCCCGCTTGCCGGGGGTGGGACCGAAAACCGCCTCGCGCCTGACGTTTTATTTGCTGCGCACGGGCGCAACGCAGGCGGAATCGCTGGCGGAGGCGTTGGAGGATTTGCACCAAAAGATGAAGTTCTGCTCGCAGTGTTTCAATATTGCGGAAGCCGACCCGTGTGTGATTTGCGGCGACGAACACCGCGACCGGGGCATCATCTGCGTGGTGGAAGAGCCGCTCGACGTGCTGGCAATTGAGCGCACCGGCGATTTTTTGGGGCTGTATCACGTGCTGCACGGGGCTATTGCGCCGGTGGACGGGGTGGGTCCCGAAGATTTGAAGATTGCGGAGCTTGTGTCGCGCGTGGAAACGCTGAAACCGCGAGAAATCATCATCGCCACCAACCCGAATATGGAAGGGGATGCCACCGCAATTTACATTCAGCGGCAATTGGAAGGCATGGATGTGGCGGTGACGCGGCTGGCGCGTGGGTTGCCCATCGGTGGGGATTTGGAATACGCCGACGAAGTGACGTTGAGTCGGGCGCTCGCCGGGCGAAGCCGGATGTAATGTTTGCCCGAAGCGGAACGCACAGAAACCGGGTCATTGCCCGGTTTTTTGTTGTCTTTTCAAAAGTTGAGTTAGCGATTTGACAAGGGGGAGAAAGGGAGTATAATCGCG
>CAZMXX010000164.1:0-8259 GCA_964570315.1 uncultured Anaerolineaceae bacterium
CGACACACCGCCGGCCGATGCATCGGGGTTGCCGTTGCCCGCGCCGCCGCCGGAGACGACCGCCACCCCGGCCCCGCGATTGCTGCATCGGGGAAAGCCGGTGATTCGCCCGCCGCGACCCGCGCCCCACGCCTCCCCCCGCTATTTGCGGGGCGGAAAGCCGTTCCTGCACCATCCCAACGATGTGGTGGCGGCAACGCTATCCCCCCACCAAAAATTGCGGACGGCGCACGCGGTGTTGCTGGGCACAATTGTCGCCGCGCGGCGGATGAATCTCCCCGAATTGGCGGCGGCGCTCACCGAGATGGCACGCTATGCGCAAAATATCATCGCCGGCAGTGCCGCCATCCGGCTGAAATTGCCGCACCACCCGCCGAAAGTCATCCGCCAAACGCTGGCAGACCCGCTCGGCACGCTGGGGGTCGCCGAAGTTGCGCCCAGCCCCGCCGATGGCGAGATGTTGCTGCAATTGAATGTGTTGTATGCCCATTTGCAGGAGGCGCTGGCGCTGGCACTCCCCGGCGAACCCGCACACCGCGCGGTGGCATCGCTGACGCGGGCTGTGTTTTATCTGATGTTGCTGTTGAAAGCCGATAAATTCTCGTGGCAGCCGCCCGGTTTCGCCGCGCCAAAATCGAACCGATAATGAGGTGTTTTGATGGAACGAAATTTCCAATTGCGAACCTACTGCTATCTTGACCGCACCCAGCCCCAATATGCCGGATTTGTCGGCACGGTGACGCAGGGCGATTTGATGGTGGAAGGGATGGCATCGCTGTATATTGAAGTTGCGCCGGGCAATGAGGTGTTCCGGCTGGTGGATATTGCCGTAAAATCCACCGAAGCCCGCCCCGGCGCGCAGATTGTCGAGCGCGAATTCGGGATGTTCGAGATTCATTCCCATTCCCAGCAGGCGGTGCTGCAAGCGGGCGAAATGGTGCTGGCTCGGCTGGGGTTGAAACCGGAAGACCGCATCAAACCGTCGCTGGCATCGGTGCAGTTGATTACCAATGTTGACCCCTATCAAGCGCAGTTGCTGAACCGTTTTCGGCGCGGGAGCATGCTGGTTCCCGGCGAAACGCTGCTGGTGCTGGAAGTTGCGCCCGCTGCGTACATCAATATTGCCGCCAATGAAGCCGAAAAACGCGCCAGCATCAAGTTGATTCACGTGTCATCCGTGGGACGCTTCGGCAGAATGTGGATGAGCGGCACGGAAGCGGAGATGAAAACCGCGCAAGCCGCCGCCATCGCCGCTATTGAAAGTCTGGACGGGCGAACCGCGTAAGGGGGCGCGATGAAAATTTTTTACACCGAGCGGGACATTGAAACTTTATACGCGCAGGGTGTGCGCCAATTGTCGGTGGATGACAATGTGGTGTTCACCGATTTGGCGCGCGAAAAAGTGAAATCGCTGGGGATGGCGCTGGTGCGGGCAGATGCCACCCCCGCCCCCGCCACAGACCTGACGGCGACCATCAAAGCGGCGGTGATTGCCCGGTTGGGCACGCATCAATTTGATGACCTGCTGGATACCATCATCCCGCTGGTTTTAAAACGGCTGCGCCCGTAAAATACCCTTTCCGAGCGACGAGTGTCCCCTCAATAATTCGTCATTCGTCGTTCGCCATTTAAACTATGCCCCAACAAAAACTCACCCCCAAAGAGCGCGCCATCGTCATCAGCGTGGGATTGCTCATTGCCGGATATTGGCTCCATTCCGCAAAATTCCTCTTTTTCGCCGTCATCGTGACAACGGTCTATCTGCTGGCATGGCAGTGGCAAAAATTCGCCCTGCGACACTTTGAATATCGCCGCGAATTTTCGGAAAAACGCGCCTTCGTGGGCGAAACCATCACCGTGAATTTATCGTTCACCAATCGCAAATGGTTGCCGCTGCCCCGTCTGCGGGTGGACGATTATGTCTCCACCGCGCTGATTTTCACCGACGCGAAGCCGGAAGGCTCGCACATTCCGGGATTGTCGTTCATCCGCCAGCACGTGGCATTGAGCTGGTATGAGCGCGTGACCCGCCAATATCACCTTGATTGCCGCCGCCGCGGGCTGTATCGCTTCGCCCAGTTGCGCATTGAAGCGGGCGACCCCTTCGGGCTGTTCACCATCACCGAGGAACGGCGGCAGGAAGACCGCATCATCATCTACCCGGAAGTGAAACCCGTCACCGGGCTGGATTTTCCCACCAAAGCATTGCTGGGGGAATGGCTTTCGCGGCGCAGAATGTTTGAAGACCCCATTTACATGCGCGGGGTGCGCCCGTATCAGCCGGAAGACGATTTGCGACACGTCCACTGGAAAAACACCGCTCGCACCGACACCCTGCAAACCAAAATTTTTGAACCGAGTACCGCCCCCAACGTGATGCTGTTCATCAATATTTCCACCTACGCCAAACACTGGGAAGGGGTGGACAGCGAAATGCTGGAACGGCTGGTGAGCGTCGCCGCCAGTATGTGCGCCTATGCCGTGGAACGGCGTCTGATGGTCGGGCTATCGGCGAATGGGACGGTTTTCCGCTCCGACCAACCTTTGCGCGTGCTGCCGAGCCGCAGTCCGCAACAGTTGACTCATCTGCTGGAGGCGTTAGCCAGCATCAACGGCATCGCCAGCGGCAGTTTTGAATCGTACCTGCTGAACGACAGTCGCCGCCTGCCCTGGGGCGCGACGATTGTGGTCATCACCGCGGTCATATCGCCCGAACTGGAAACCGTGCTGGTGCGGTTGCAGCAAGCCGGGCGAAAAATGATGCTCCTTTCGCTGGCGGAAACGCCGCCGCGCTGGATGCGGGGCATTCTGACTTTCCACATGCCGGGGCGCGCCATTGCCGAAAGTTACCATTTCACGCCGGTTGTTTTAGCGGAGGAAACCCCCATCGCGCCGGAGGAAACCGTATGAACCTGTTTCTTCTCCCGTTAAAACCCAAACGGGGCGTGATTTACGGCTTGCTCACCCTGGCGGAAGCGAGTTGGCTGGCAACCGTTTTGCTGGTGCTGGTTCCCGTGGCGGGGAGCACGGGCGCATGGTTCGAGTCCGTGGTGCTGGCGGTCGGGGTCGCCATTCTGTTCGGCTGGCTCACCGATGTGTACCAAATGCCGCTGGAAACCACTCGCGCCGCCGGGATGGTACTCGCGGGCGCGGTTTGGCTGGCGTTGCTGAAAGCCACCCTCTACCCCGCCGCCCATCTGTGGCAATTGGGCTGGCTGGGGCAATTCGCCCGCGATGCGGTCGCGCGCGGTGAAGTGCGGATGACCGCCATCTGGCTGTTGGCGGCGGTGGGCTACATTTGGTGGCGTTGTCTCTTTTTGGGGCACACCCCACCCGAAATGTCCATTGCAAAATTTACCATGGAAGCGGGAGGCATCGGTTTTGCGGTGGCGCTGCTGCTGGGCAGTCTGCAACCCGCGCTCGCGCCCTCGCTGGGGATTTTGCTGCTTTTCGTGGTCAGTATTCTGCTGGCAATGAGCCTGAGCCACACCCAAACCATCGCCGAATTTCACGGCGATGCCGCAACGGGACGCTGGGGCATTCGCCTGCTGAACAGCGCGGCGATTGTCGGCGGCGCATTAATTGCCATGCTGGTGCTGGGGAGCCTCTTTTCGCTCCCCTTGCTGGACAAAGTGATGAGCGTCGTCGGGCTGGGGCTGGCATACATACTCAAACCGCTCCTCGCCTTTCTCATCTGGCTGATGATGAAACTGGAACCCCTCATTCAGTCGCTAATCCGGTGGCTTCAGTCTTTTGCCAACGACGCGGGCGATATTGGACTCAGCGCGACCCCTGCCCCCGCCTCGACCCCCGTGCCCGCAGTGGTTCCATCCTCCACCCCGCATGAGCCGGTTTGGTGGGCAAAATACACCATCTGGATGTGGCGGGCGGCGGGCGTGACACTGATACTGTGGCTATTTTACCGCTTCACCGGCGGCTTGCGCCAACGATACCGGCGCGGCGGGACAGACTCCGGCGGCATCGCCACCGTCAGCGAAACCATCTCGCCGGGCAGAATCGGCGCGGACGGGTGGTTCACGCGGGGGAAAAAACGGCTGGCGGACGTGGTCAACCTCATTCGCCAATTCGGCATCGGGGGCGATTTGCGCGCCGCCGCCACCATTCGCCGCATCTATGCCGCGCTGACGGTGCTGGCGGCACAGCACGGGCATCAGCGCGCCGAAAGCCAAACCCCGCTCGAATTTCTGGGGGTGCTGAAAGCCGAATGGACTGCACTGGCAGAACCGCTGACCATCATCACCAACGCTTACATCAACGTGCATTACGGACAATTGCCGGAGGGCGATGCCGGGCTGGCGCGGGTGCGCTCGGCGTGGGATGAGGTGTATGCGGCGTTGACTCAACCGGAGAACGGTTCAACATAAGCCGTTTAACGTCCTTTTTGAATTGTTTTCATTGCTTAAATGGGTCGGTTGTGTATAATTGTGGCGATGATAAATGATTGATTGAATAATGAGGGATAAAATGGCTGTGAAAAACTTTTTTAAAGCGATGACAACCAACACCGGCGTTGCCGGAGAAATTCTGGCATTCCTGTGGCAACGAAAATTGTGGTGGCTCATCCCGATGGTCACAATGTTGCTGCTCATCGGGCTGGCATTGATTTTCGCCTCGGCATCCGGGGTCGCGCCGTTCATCTACACCCTGTTTTAGGAGCATTCATGGACGCACTGAAAAAATTCTGGCACGGCTGGCAACGGTTCGGGCGGTTTATCGGCAATATGGTGGGGCGAGTCATCCTGTCGCTTTTCTATTTCACCATTTTGGCGCCCTTTGGCTTGGGCGCAACCCTTTTCAGCGATACACTCGGCTTGAAGAAAGCATCCGGTTCGCACTGGAAAACGCGCACCACCCCCGCCCCCAATCTGGATGATGCGCGCCGGCAATTTTAGTTGAAAATCGTAGGGGCGGTTCGCGAGCCGCCCCTACCCACAATAACATCTTCACTTCCGAGGAACTTTGATGAACATTCTGGGCATTTCATGCTATTATCACGACTCCGCCGCGGCATTACTGCAAGATGGCGTTTTGATTGCCGCCGCCGATGAAGAACGGTTCAGCCGCAAAAAACACGACCACGGCTACCCCCAACAAGCCATTGATTTCTGTTTGGCACAGGGGGACATCACTGGCGATGATTTGGATTACGTGGTTTTTTATGAAAAACCGCTCCATAAATTTGAGCGCATCCTGTTGAGCACACTCGGCACGTTTCCCAAATCATGGGGGGTGTTCCGCGAAGCGATGGTGGCATGGTTCGATGAAAAATTGTGGATAAAAAGCCAGTTGCAAACGAAAATCGGCGTGCCCACCGACAAAATTCTGTTCGTGGAGCATCATCTTTCCCACGCCGCCAGCGCGATGTTCGCTTCCCCGTTTGAGGATGCCGCCGTACTGACCATTGACGGCGTCGGCGAGTGGACAACCGCCACTATGGGACACGCCACCGCCACCTTCGACGGCTCCGGCGAAAATACCATCAACCTGACCCGCGAACTGCGTTTTCCGCATTCGCTGGGGCTGCTCTATTCTGCCTTCACCGCCTACCTCGGTTTTCGGGTGAATAACGGGGAATACAAAGTGATGGGCATGGCGCCGTATGGTCATCCCAATTACATGGATGATGTGTACAAAGTGGTGTCGGTGGATGCGGATGGCGGCGTGCAGTTGAATATGGATTATTTCAGCTTCCATCATTCCACCAAAAACACCTTCAGCCGCAAATTTGAATCCCTGTTTGGTCCGCGCCGGATGCCGGAAGCAGAATTTTTCACCGAAACCACCCACCCGAACCGCGACCATCCCCAGTGGAATGATGCCGTAGCGGCGCAAAACCAAAAATACGCCGACATCGCCGCCAGCATTCAGCGTGTCACGGAAGAAACGGTGCTGAAGATGGTGCAGGCGGCGCACAAGATGACCGGCTCGAAAAATCTGGTGATGGCGGGCGGGGTGGCGCTCAACAGCGTTGCCAACGGGCGCATCATCCGCGAGGGTCCGTTTGAGCGGGTGTTCATCCAACCGGCGGCAGGCGATTCCGGCGCGGCGCTCGGTGCGGCATTGTACGCCTATCACGTTTTGCTGGGCAAACCGCGCCAATGGGTGATGGAACACGCTTACTGGGGCGCGGAATATTCCGAGGCAGAGATGGAAGCCGCCATCCGCGAAAGTGGCTTTGCATATGAAAAAATTGATGATATGGCGCAGATGAGCCGGCGCGCGGTGGATGCCATGCTCGATGCGCGGGTGATTGCGCTTTATCAGGGGCGGTTTGAATGGGGACCGCGCGCGCTGGGCAACCGTTCCATCCTCGCCGACCCGCGCCGCGAAGAGATGAAGGAAATTGTCAACACGAAAATCAAATTCCGCGAGCCGTTCCGTCCCTTTGCGCCGGTGGTGCTGGCGGAAAAAGCCGCCGATTATTTCGCCACACCGAATATCGGGGAAAACCTGCTGGCGCCATATATGCTGATGGTCTCGCCGATTGTGCCGGAAAAAGGGGCGCAAATCAAGGCGGTGAATCACAACGGCACGGGGAGATTGCAAAGCGTCACCCGCGAAACAAATCCGCTCTATTACCAAATGATTGCCGACTTTGAGCAGGCGACGGGCGTGCCCGTGCTGTTGAACACCTCGTTCAATCTGCGCGGGGAGCCGATTGTGAACACGCCGCAAAACGCGCTCAACACCTTCCGAAAATCGGATATTGATCAGTTGGTGATGGGAAATTTTTTGGTGAAAAAGTAATTGGTCATTAGTTGTTGGTCATTCGTAAAATAGAAAAAAGCGGCTGGTGAAGCATCTTTCGTTCACCAGCCGCTTTTTTATTCGTCACTCGTCACTCGTCATTCACTCACACTTTATCCACATCATGCGAACCGGATTCGCGCCGACCGGCAGGGGTGATTTCCACAAATTCGGCGTTTTGCCACAATTCGGGGATGTTGCGCGCGCCACCGTAACTCAAACCGGAACGCAATCCGCCCACCATTTGATGCAACACCTCGCTGACGTTGCCCCGATACGGAACCACCGCTTCGATGCCCTCCGGCACAACTTTGTCCCAATCTTCGGGACTTTCCGCACTTTCGTCATCCCCTTTTTCCACGGCTTTGCGCCCCATCGCCGCCCCCAACGACGCCATCCCGCGCACAACTTTGAATTTCTGTCCGTTGCGAATGATGGGCGTGCCCGGCGATTCCTCCGTGCCGGCGAACAGCGAGCCAATCATCACCGTGCTGGCGCCCGCCGCCAACGCCTTCACCATATCGCCGCTCTGTTTGACCCCGCCATCCGCAATGATGGGCACATCGCGCCCCGATTCCTGCACCCCCGCCACCGCATCCATGATGGCGGTGAGTTGCGGCACGCCAAAGCCGGTGACGATGCGGGTGGTGCAAATTGAGCCGGGACCCACCCCGACCTTCACCGCGTCCGCGCCCGCCATCGCCAAATCATACGCCCCCGCCTTCGACGCCACATTTCCGGCGATAATCTGCGCGTCGGGAAATTTGTTTTTCAGCATCTCCACCATACGGATGCAGTGGTCGGCGTGTCCGTGCGCAATATCCAGCACCAGCACATCTGCGCCCGCCGCCAACAGTGCCGCCGCGCGATCAACATCATCCGTCCGCACCCCAATCGCCGCGCCGACCCGCAATCGCCCGTGTTCGTCGGTGGTGGCGTGGGGATTCCGGCGCGATTTGAGAATATCCTGTGCCGTTATCAGCCCGATGAACTTGCCGTCATCATCCACCACCGGCAATTTTTCCAGCCGGTGCTCATGCAGAATTTGCCGGGCTTCTTTCAGGGTGATGTCCGGTTTCGCCGTCAAAATCTCGTCCGGCGGCGTCATCACCGAACTGACCGGCGCGGAAGCGTCGGGCGCAAGACGCACATCGCGCTGGGTAATCAACCCGATTAAAATATCGCCGCCATTTTTCACCACCAATCCGCCGACCTCATATTTGCGCATCATCTGTTTGGCGCGGGAAATCGGTTCATTCTGATTGATGGAGCGGGGGTGTTCGACCATGAACCCTTCGGTGCGTTTCACCCGCTGCACCTGCACCACCTGCTGGTCAATGGTCATAAAGCGGTGGATGATGCCGATGCCGCCCGCCCGCGCCATCGCAATCGCCATATTCGCCTCGGTCACCGTGTCCATATTGGCGCTGATGAGCGGAATGTACAGCCGAATTTTCGGCGTGAGCCGGGTGGATGTGGACACATCGTTCC
>CAZMXX010000165.1:0-8236 GCA_964570315.1 uncultured Anaerolineaceae bacterium
CGCTGAACATCGAGCTGGCGCTGGTGACGCAGGACATCGCCACCAGAGACGCGGCAAAACAAGCCGGTTTCAAAACTTTTGCCACCCGCTGGATTGCCCAACGACGAGGCTTCATCCGGACGGAAAGCCCTGCCCTGCCTCCCGAAAAAACCACACCCCCCCCATTGCAGGTGCTGGAAACCGACCCGCCCCCTCGGCGGCGAATGCACATCCGGAATAAAAAACTGGTGGTTGTGGTGGGCAGCGGACGGGTGGGCTGCCTGCAACAGCTCGTCGGTTTGGGGCTGGCGGCGATTCTCGCGCTGGCGTTGACGGTGGTGGTGCTGGCGCTCGCGCCCGCCGCGCAGGTGACGCTCATCCCCAAAGTGGATGTCATTTCCACCAATATCACCCTCACCGCCGACCCCGATAGCGGGCTGACCGAGGTTGACCCGGAGACGAATCGTATCCCGGCGCAGCCGGTGCAGGTGGAATTGACCCTCTCCACCACGGTGCAGACCATCGACACCGAAAAAGCGCCCACCGATTTCGCCAAAGGCACGATAGTGATTTTCAACCGCACGCAAGATGAGCAGATTGTGCCCATCAGTTCCACTCTGCGCACCTCATCCGGGGTGCCGATTGAGTTCATCACCACCCAAACGGCAACGGTTCCGGCGGGAACGGGCGCGACCACGACCACCACCATCATCGCCGTGAAACCGGGTCCGCGCGGCAATGTGTCGAGCGGGCAAATCAACCGCTTTGTTGACCCCACGCTCAGTTTGCTGGTGCGCGTCATCAACGACGTGCCGACGAGTGGCGGCTCGGTGCGGGAAGCGGGCGTGGTGACCGATGACGACAAGGTGCGGGTGCGCGCAAAATTGCGACAACTCATTCAGCAAAAAGGCTACGAGGAAATTCAAGCCGGGCTGGACGCGCAACAATATATCCCCCCCGAAACGCTGCAGGTGATTGAGCTGGATTTGACCTACGACAAATTCGCGGGCGATGTCTCGGACACGCTGGGGGCGGAGATGCACGCGGTGGTGCGCGGGACGGTGGTGGCGGATTACGATGCCAACCAACTGGCGTATCTGGCGCTGCTGCAGGATGTGCCCCCCGGCAAAACGCTGTTGCCCAAAGGATTGCGCTTCACCGCGGGCGGGATTCAGGCGGTGGAAGGGCGCGCGGTCATGTTCCCGGTGACGGCGGAAGGGCTGGTGGTCTCCACCATTGATGAAGCGCGGCTGACCGACGCCATCACATTTATGCCCATCGGCGAAGCGCAAGCGTGGCTCAGCGCAAACCTGCCGATTGTCGGCGTGCCGGGGATTGACGTTTCGCCCAACTGGCTGGGGCGATTGCCCGCGCTGGCGTCGCGCATCAGCGTGGAAGTGAAAGACGTCTCCCCGCTGATTTTCGGAGAAGATGAGTGACCCGGATTCTCGCGCTCGACTGGGGAGACAAGCGGGTCGGGGTGGCGTTTTCGGAAGGATTTTTCGCCCGCCCGCACAGCGTCATCCGGCGGGGAAGCAACGTGGAAACTTACGCCAAAATCGAGGCATTGATTGCCAAAACCGGCGCGGAGTTGCTGGTGCTGGGCTTGCCCACCACCTTCGACCCCGACCATCCGATTGGGTTTCAGGCGCAACGGGTGCTGAAACACCGCGACGCGCTGGCGGCACGGCTCGCCATCCCCATCAAAATGGTGGATGAAACCTACACCACCGTGGACGCGGAGGAATATCTGCGCGAAAGCGGCAAATGGGGGAAAATCCCCATCGACGCGGCGGCAGCGGCGGTCATTTTGCAGCATTTTTTGGATGGAATGGAAACACAGTAGCTTCCTTATTGAACGTTGGCAGCGGCGACAGCGCCGAAATGAACCGCCAAGTCACAAAGGACGCAAAGATTTTGACCTTTGACATTCGTCCATTCGTCTCATTCGTGATTTGAATAGCTTTCGAGGAATTATTATGGGGCAGGTTTGGAATATCATCCGCTATATTTTCAGGTTTCTCTTTTTTCTGATTGGCTTGGCGGCGATTGTCGCCGTGATTGGCGTGGGGGTGCTGATGGTGCGCAACAACGCCGCCGGGACGAATATCACCCTGGCGGAAGGTGCGCCGTCCATCGGACACGCCCCCACCGACCCGGAGGAGCTTGCCATTTATGTGATGCTCCAATCCCGCGCGGATGAAATCAACGCCCCCGTCTCCGACGATGCCACCGAGGTGGATTTCACCATCGAGCCGGGAGAATCGGCGCTGGCGGTGGCGCAAAAGCTGGAAGCCGAAGGGCTGGTCAGCGATGCCAACCTCTTCCGCCAATTTTTGCGCTACAACAAACTCGATGCCTCGCTGGAGGCAGGGGACTATATTTTGCGGCGCAACATGAATATGATGGAAATCGGGCAGGCATTGCAGAAAGCCATTGCCAAAGAGGTGGTCATCACCATTCCCGAAGGCTGGCGGGCGGAAGAAATCGCCGATATGCTCACCAATGAGGGCGTGATGGACGGCGACGCTTTCCTGCAGGTGGTGCGCGACGGCACGGCAGTGGAGAGCAACATCCTCTTCGACCGTCCGAGCGGGCAATCATACGAGGGCTACCTCTTCCCCGACACCTACCGTCTGCCGGTGAACGCCACCCCCGAAGACCTCATTGACCGCATGCTGGACAATCTGGCGAGCAAACTCCCCGCCAACGCCATCGAATTGGCGGCAAGTCGCGGGTTGAAACTGTACGACGTGCTGACCGTCGCCTCCATCGTGGAACGGGAAGCCGTCTTCGACGACGAGCGTCCCATCATCGCCAGCGTTTACCTCAACCGGCTGCAACAGGGTATGTACCTCCAAGCCGACCCCACCGTGCAATACGCGATGGGCTATCAGCCTGACAGCGGGCAGTGGTGGAAAACACCCGTCACGCTCGATGAATATTCCGGGGTCGATTCGCCGTACAACACCTATCTGAACCCCGGACTGCCGCCGGGTCCCATCGCTAACCCGGGCATTAATTCCATCCTCGCCGTGCTGGAACCCGCCGATACCAACTTTTTATTCTTTGTGGCATATGGGGAAGGGCGGCACATCTTCGCCGAAACGTATGAGGAACATCAGAAAAACGTCGCCGTCTATCAGGGACAATAGCGATGAATGTGGTGATGGTGGGTCCCTTCGGGTTGAAAAAGAAAAGTACCATGCGCGAGCGCGCCCTGCCGATGGCGCGGGCATTGGTGCGACGGGGACATCGGGTGACGCTGATTGTGCCCCCCTGGGACAGCCCGGAAGATGCGGGGCAAACCACCACCGACGACGGTGTGGAGATTATCCAATCGCCGCTGCCGAACCTTCCGCCCCCCCTATTTCACATTTCGCTGACTCGCTGGTTGGCGAAACGGGCGTTACAGCAGCAACCAGACATCATCCATTTTTTTAAACCGAAGGCATACGCCGGGCTGACGCATCTATTTTTGCACACCCTCAAACGGCTCAAACAACATCGCATTGGATTGGTGGTGGATGAAGACGACTGGGAACGCGCGTGGAACGCCCTGGAACCGTATTCGCGGGCGCAAAAACTGCTTTTCGCCCGGCAGGAACCGTGGGGACTCACCCACGCCGATGCCGTGACCGTTGCCAGCAAAGCCCTGCAATCGTACACCGAATCGCTGGGCGTTGCGCCCGAAACGATATTTTATGTGCCGAATGGCGTGCGTTCGCTGCCCGGAAACATCGCGGCGGGGCGCGTTTTGTCCCTCCATCGCAACATCATGCACCTCGTCACCGCCGGGTCGCCGAAACCGGAAGTTTACCCGGCGTACTCCGCGCTATCGAAACACCCCGAAAAGAAGGAAATCGGGCGGGAATATCACGGCTCGGTGCGGGCGCAGTATGGCTTGCACGGCACACCGCTGATACTGCTCTACACCCGTTTCTTTGAATTCAACCTGCCCTTTTTGGTAGATGTGATGCGCGACGTTCACCGGCAACTCCCCGCCGTGCGCTGGCTCATCGTCGGCACGGGACTCTTCGGGGAGGATGAAAAACTCCGCCGGATGATTGCCGATACCCCGCTGGCAACCCGCGTGATTTTCGCCGGTTGGGTCGAACAATCGGCACTGCCGGATTATTTTTCCGCCGCCAATATCGTCGTGTACCCCTACGACGACACCCCGCTGAACCGCACCAAATGCTCGGTCAAACTGATTGACCTGCTGGCGGCGGGCGTGCCGGTGGTCGCCAGCGATGTGGGGCAGAATCGGGAATACATCAGCCAAAATGAGAGCGGCATTCTCGTCCCCGCCGGAGACGTCCGCGCCATGGCGGATGCCGCCGTCACCCTTTTGACGCACGAAGCATTGCAGGAAATGTTCGCCGCCTTTGCTATGCGCACCATCAACGAAAAATTCAACTGGAACACCCTGATTTCGGCGGTTGAGGCAGCCTATCAAACCGCCGCCACCCGTCAATGACCGAATCCATATCAACCCCGCAACCGATACGCCGCCGCCCGTGGGTGCGCTGGCTCCTGCTCATCGGCTGGATGGCGGCGATTTTCTTCGTCTCCGGGCAGCCGCAATTGCCCCAAATCCCCACCTCGTGGGTCGATTTGGTGGTCAAAAAGCTCGCGCACGCCACCGCCTACGCCATCCTGTTCGGGCTGTGGTTCGACGCGCTGGACACCAACGCCGGCACGGCAAAAAACCGCGTTCCGCTTGCCCTGATGCTCACTTTCGGGTACGCTATTAGTGACGAATGGCACCAAACTTTTGTGCCGGGTCGGCACGGGCAAGTGTGGGATGTACTGATAGACAGCACCGGCGCATTGATATTTCTGGCGGTAATTTGGCGGACTCGCCGCGCCAAGGAGGGCAACCAATGAAGCAAATGCAGGAAATCAGTTTCATGCTGAACATTCTCAAAGAGAAACTCGCCTTTTATGAGCACGATGAAATTATGCTAGCAAACGTTCAGGGTCAGATTTACGCCCTGCTGTGGGTGATGGGCAAAGACCCGGAAGATGCGTGGGACACCATCAAGCAATGGCGGCACGAAGCCGCCCGGCAGTAGCGTTGCAACATCCCCCTATAAAAAGGGGAGAGTCGAAATCCAAACCAAACACGAAAGAAACGGGAGTTCAGGGTGAAATTAATCAACACCTATTTGGCAGAAACAATCGAAATCATACGAAAAATGCCGGTGGCGGAGATTGACGCGGTGGTGCAAATTTTGAACCGCGCCCGTGAAAATGGCAACACCATTTTTCTGGTGGGGAATGGCGGCAGCGGCGCCACGGCGTCGCATTTCGCCAACGACATCATCAAAAATACCATGCAGGACGGCAAACCGCCGGTGAAATGCGTGCCCCTCACCGACAATATGCCCATCATCATGGCGATTGCCAACGATTGGGATTACAACCGCATTTTTGTGGAGCAGCTCAAACCGCTGGCGCAACCCGGCGATGTGCTGATTGGATTCAGCGGCAGCGGCAACTCGCCCAACGTCCTCAAAGCGATGGCGTGGGCGAAAGAAAACGGCGTCACCGTGGTTGCGCTCGGCGGGCGCGACGGCGGCAAGATGAAGGCGCTGGCGGACGTGAGCGTCATCGTCCCCACCGATTCAATGGCGCAAATCGAAGACGGACACCTGATTATCACCCATATGCTCTACCTTTCCATGATGGGCGACACCCGCCCGGCGGGGATGTGAGATTGGTTGTCAGTTATCAGCGATTGGTTATCAGCTGAAACGTATTACGTATTACGTATTACATCACCCTACGCCAAAAAATTGATGACTGACCATTAAGAAGCACGGGAGACACCCTGATGCCCTCTCTAATTCTGGCACTTGATTTTGGCGGAACAAAACTCAGCGCGGCGATGACCCAACAGGGAACACAACTCTGGTTGGCTCATCGCCGTGTTTTTACGCCGGAAGACGCCGACGGGCGATATGAATACCGCACCATGCTCGATATGGCGCGCGAACTCATCGCCGAAACGGGCAACCCCGTCGCCATCGGGGTGAGCTTCGGCGGACCCGTGGATGCCGCCGCCGGCGTGGTGCGCCTCTCACACCACGTGCCCAACTGGGAAAACGTCCCCCTGCGCGACAACCTCCACGCCGAATTTGGCGTGCCGGTGGCAATCGAAAATGATGCCAACGTCGCCGCGCTGGGCGAATATCGTTTCGGCGCGGGCAAAAACGCCGACCCCCTGCTCTATCTCACGGTCAGCACCGGCGTGGGCGGGGGCTGGATTATCGGCGGGGAGATTTACGGCGGCGCAAACGGCATGGCGGGCGAAATCGGGCACACGGTGGTCAACCCGGAGGGGATGCCATGTGTGTGCGGCAAACGCGGCTGCGTCGAAGCGGAAGCGAGCGGCACCGCCATCGCTCGGCGGGCGCGGCGAATGATTGACGCCAACGTCGCCGACGGGATGGACATGTTGGAGGCGCTGGGGGTTTCGGCGCATGAAGTGACCGCCGCGCACATCAGCGATGCCGCCACGCGAGGGAATCTGCTGGCGCGGCAAATCCTCGCCGAATCGGCGCGCTGTTTGGGGCGGGGAATCGGCAACGCCATCAACCTGATGAACCCTCAACGGGTCATCTTGGGAGGCGGTGTCACCAAAGCGGGCGAATTGTGGTGGCACATCGTGCGCGAGACCGCTCGGCAATACGCCCTGCCGGAAATCCCCGTGGACATCGTGCCCGCCACCCTCGGCGATGATGCGCCGCTCTGGGGGGCGGTGGCATTGGCAGAGGATAGTAAAAAATGAGAAATTGGGGGATGGCGTATTACCTTGTAAATATCAGGGTGCCTTGTGGTAGAATGTTATGTGCTCACTGCTTAACGATGATGCATTGCACCGTACGGCCTAAATGATCCTTAAATTAAAATAGCTGATATAACAAGTAAGTTTCAGGAGATTTAGAAGCTAATGACACCCCAAAAACAACAACCAGGAATGCACCAATCAGTTTCACGAGAATTGCAAAATTTTACACTAGATGAGCGGAAAATTGTACGAAAGCTAGCTCGAGAATGGTTTGTTACAAGAGCTGGTAGCCTGTGGATTGGGGCAAATCAAACTGCAAGTAGCAAGTATCGGTATACTCTGTTAAAACCAACTTTTACTTACCAAGAAATGTTTAACCTTGATAGAGAAGTTATTGCGCTTTTTAGTGATTACGAAGTATTTCAACCTAGGACACTTGATGCAATTGATAAAGTAGCACAAAAATTCCAGAAATTGCGTTTGGAAAAGGTTTGCAGCATAGTTTTGAGCGCAGCGATTGATGTCGAAGAAAAAATTCGCGATCTCTTAAAGAGTGATGAAGAATCTCAAGTTATTATCCCAATCTCTTATGGCGAATATCTTAGCTCAAATGATGATTATTATTTACGGAATAAATTTAAATCCAATTTTTACACACGTGATCTATTTGCATTTGAAGGTCCGCTACGGAAAGACCTGTACTTTTTTGGACGAACCGACCTCATCCATCGCATAACAGCTCGTCATAGCTCTAACGAAAATTCTGGATTATTTGGTTTACGCAAATCGGGAAAAACTTCTGTTATCTTTGGGGTGGAACGAGCACTAAATGCCAAAGGTGACTTGTCGGTCGTAATTGATTGCCAAGATACTGGATTTAATCAAAGACGTTGGCACGAGGCACTGTGGTATATTATTTATCAATTACGAAAGAAGTTTAATTTGATGAAAGATGTACCTAAAGAACATAAGTTTTCCCCCAAACAATCTTCAATAGTTTTTGAACGAGAAATCCGTAAAATTCAATCCAAGAAAAACGGCACAAATATTTTGTTGATCTTTGATGAAATTGAAAACATTACCCCAGGAGTATCAGCTGCAAATCATTGGAATAATGATTTAGATTTTGTTCATTTTTGGCAAACATTACGCTCATTATACCAACGCAATACCGACCTATTCTCTTACCTTATTGTAGGCACAAATCCCACATGTGTTGAAAAACCAAAATTTCATAGCAAGGCAAACCCACTATTTATGTCAATCCCATTCGAGTATATTAAACCTTTCGATGTAGAAAGAACCAGAGAAATGATCGGAAAATTAGGTAGAATTATGGGGTTAAAATTCGATCATCTTGTTTTCGGAAAACTTACGGAAGACTACGGTGGGCACCTGTTTCTAATGAGGAATTTGTGTAGTGTGAAAAATGAAAAAGCAGCATATATTCTGCCTACGGTT
>CAZMXX010000166.1:0-8213 GCA_964570315.1 uncultured Anaerolineaceae bacterium
CGGGCGGCGTGCGGTGAGGAGGCGGGGGTGTGGAGAGAGCGTGTGAGGGGGTCGGCTTCTCCGCCGCTGTGGTGGGTGGGTCGGTGGTGGTTGAGCCACCACAACCCGCCAGCACCACGCTCGCGAGTATCACCAGACTGACCAGTAATAAAAACTTTTTGATGTTCATGCTTTCTTCTCCTTTTGTTGTTTTACAGCTTCAATTGAAATGATAAAATTGGGGTAGTGGTTATTTTTGACTGATGAAACAAAATATACCCGAAGGGTCGAAGACAAATACCCGTATTTGTTTTGCGTAGGGACAGAGCAATGCTCTGTCCCTACCGGTGAATGATTTCCGGCAGTCAATTTGAACCACCACCAAAATTAGCAGTGCTATTTTTGACGGATGAGATGTTCATGGAAATGGGCGTTGAACTCATCCGGTTTTTCAATGAACGGCACGTGCGCCGCTTCCGCGATGACCACTTCCCGATACGAACCGCCGTGCACCGCGTATTCTTCCAGCACGGCACGAGTCTGTTTGAGCATCGGTTGGGGCGGGTAAGTCTCTGCGCCGGGATAGTTGGGAATCAAGCCGGTATGCCCCCACGTGCCGGGGTCGGCGGCAGCGGCATCCGAGACGGTCACATCGCTGTCACCGCGAATCCACAGCACGGGGACGTTGGGTGCATTGGTGTAAATTGCGCTGACATCGCCGAGGTATTTGGGCGAGAGGGCATTGTTCACCCCCCATTTGCCGGGAGCGACGTAGGGCCAGTTGGACGACGGCATTTTGTCGCCGGGCCAATCCCGCTCGCCACAGTGGATGGTCAGCAGGGAAGCGACCAACGCATCTTCCCGCGCGGGGATGAACGGCGGGCGAAAGACCAGCGTGCGCAAAACGTTGCGCGGCGAAAAAGGACTGTCGGCGGTGGTGTCACCAGCTTCCACCAATTTGACGAATTCCGGGTTGACCAATCCACCGCCGGAACCGGCGAAATCGGGCGTGGTCGGTGTGCCGGTGACATCTTTCGTCGCCCCGTAACCGTAGGGCGAGCCGGGCGCAACTTGGGTGACAGTCAGCAGGCGGTCGGGATAGTCCGCCATCATCTGCCACACCACCGAGCCGCCCAGTGAATTGCCGACGACGTGCGCCTGCGCGATGTTCAGCGCGTCCAACAGCGCGACGGCGTCATCCGCCAAGTCGCGCATGCCGCGCGTGGCGTCAATTTTGGCGGCGGGGTCGGCATCTCCGAAGCCGCGCTGGTCGGGCGCAATGCCGAAAAACCCGTCCGGCAGCGCGAGCATCGTTTCCTCCCACCACGTGGCGCTGGTCAGATTGCCGTGCAGAAAAAGCACCGGCGTCCCCGATTCATCGCCGCTGAAGAGCACGCGGGTGGTGAGCCGCGCACTGGAAATGGTTTTGACGGTGATGCCGTCAAGCGTTGGAATGGTCATAAAAGCCTCCTTTTTGATGCGTGAGGCGTGAGGCGTGAGGCGTGAAACGTGATGCGTGACCCGTCCTCACGTATCACGTTTTCACGTATCACGTTTTCACGTATCACGTTTCACGTTTTCACGCTTCACGTTAAATACTTCTCCCGTAATTTCACTTTTTCCACCTTGCCATAGGGCGAATGGGGGAGCGCGTCGGCGAAGATGATTTCTTTCGGCACTTTGAAGCGGGCGAGCCGGGCGCGGCAAAAGTCGGTCAATTCGGCGGCGGAGATGGTCTGCCCTTTTTCCCGCACCACAATCATCACCCCGATTTCGCCCCACTTTTCATCCGGTTTGCCGATGAGCGCGGCTTCAGCCACCGCCGGATGGTCGTGGAACACGGCTTCCACTTCGGCGGCATAAATATTTTCCCCCCCGCTGATGATCATATCTTTGAAGCGCCCGGCGATGTAATAGAAGCCGTCCGCGTCCATCCGCGCCATATCGCCCGTGTGAAACCAGCCGTCCACCAGCGCGGCGGCGGTGGCTTCGGGATTGCGCCAGTACCCGCGACACACGTGCCGCCCGCGAATGAGCAGTTCGCCCGTTTCCCCCACCGGCACATCGTTTCCCTGCGCGTCGACCAGCCGCATTTGCGAGTGGAAAATCGGCTTGCCCACCGACCCCGCTTTCAAAAGGGACTCTTCATCGGTCATGCTGAAACAGTTCGGACCCACTTCCGTCAGCCCGTACCCCTGCCGAAAAACCACGCCCTTCCGATTGCGCCATTCATCCATCAATGAGACGGGGCACGGCGCGCCGCCGCTGATGAAAAAGTGAACGTGGCTGAAGTCAAGGTCATCGAAATTAGGGGCATTGAGCCACATTTGGAAGAGAGTGGGCACGCCCAAAATGACGGTACAGCGTTCTGCCAAAATGATGCGCAGGGTTTCGGCGGGGTCGAAGGCGCGCCCCAGAATGATTTTTCCGCCCAAATAAAGGATGGGGGTTAAAAAGGCGAACAGCCCCCCGGCGTGAAATAACGGGGTGAACACGGGCGAAATATCCCGCTCGGTCAGCCCCCAACTGGCGGTGGTGTTGAGGATGTTCCACAGCACCTGCCGGTGCGGAATGACCGCGCCCTTCGGTTTGCCCGTGGTGCCGGAAGTGTACAGAATGCAGTACGGGCTTTCGGCAGTGAGAGTGGCGGGGCGGGGCGGCTCGGCGGCGGAGGCGGCGGCGAGTGCCGCGTCATAATCGCGTGCGCCGTCAATTTGCGCGCCCTCAATGGCGATGATGTGGCGGATGTTGATGTCGGGACGCATTGCCGCCAGTGTGCCCGCGAATTCCACCCCACAGAAAAGGACGTCGGGCTGGTTATCGTTGACAATGTACGCCAGTTCGGCGGGGGTCAACCGCCAATTGAGGGGGGAAAATATCGCGCCGATTTTCCCCACGGCGAAAAATATGTCCAGATACACGATGCTGTTGTGCGCCAAAATCGAAACCCGGTCACCCGCCTGCACGCCCAGCGAGCGCAGCAAGTTGGCGGTGCGATTGGCGCGCGCGTTCAGGTCGGCGAAGGTGTAGCGGGTATCGGTCGCCGGTTCAAACACAGCTTCGCGGTGCGGGGTAAGCCGCGCGCGGTCGGTCAAAAGGTTTGCACAGTGCATAAATCGCTCCTTTGCGAATCACGTGCCAATGACGATGCCGCCGTCAATGCGCAGTACCGTGCCGGTGATGAACGCGGCATCATCGGAGGCGAGGAAGAAGTAGCCGTTGGCAATGTCGCGCGGCTGACCGAGCCGTCGCAACGGAGTGCGAGCGCGCATACCCGCCAGAATCTTTTCCGGCATTTGGCGCACCATATCGGTGAGGGTGAAACCGGGCGCAACGGCGTTCACGCGGATGCCGAATCGCCCCAGTTCCCGCGCCCAAACTTTGGTCATGCCGACCACGCCCGCTTTGGTTGCCACGTAATTTGTCTGCCCGAAATTACCGTCCAGCCCGGCAATGGATGAGGCGTTCAAAATGACGCCGCTCCCCTGCCCCACCATCACCGGCGCGACGGCTTGGGTGCAGTTGAAAACGCCCTTCAAATTGACCGAGATGACCAAATCGAAATCGGTTTCGGGCATTTGGCTGACCAATTTCCCCTCTTTGAATTTGACCAGCATGCCATCGCGCAGCACGCCCGCGTTGTTGACCAGCACATCAATCCTGCCGAATTTGGCGACCACGTCGTCAATCCAAGCCTGCACCGCCTGCCGGTCGGTGATGTCTACGCGATAAAAATGCCCGTTTCCGCCCAATGATGCGGCGGTGGCAGCGCCCGCGTCGGCGTTCACATCGCAGATGACCACCGTGGCGGTGGCTTCGGCGAAACGCTCGGCGGTGGCTTTGCCGATGCCCGCCGCCCCACCGGTGATTAAAACAACTTTGTTGGTGAATGACATGAATCTCTCCTAATTTTTATGGTTAATTTGTGAAGCGTGATGCGTGATACGTGATGCGTGAATAAAAAATCACGTTTCACGTTTCACGCTTCACCCCATTGCACAATCCCCGCCGCCCAAACGTACCCAATTCCGGCGGCGACGATTGCCATCAAATCGCCGTCTTTCAGCCGTCCCGTTTCCAGCCCGCGATTGATGCCGAACATCGCATCCTGCTCGCCGATGTGCCCGACATCGCTCAAATAAACCGATTGCGATTCGTCCATCCCCAGCCGCGCCAGCATTTCCCGATGCCCCGACGGTTTGATGAGCGTCATGTTCAGAAAATCCAAATCGGCTTTGGTGAACGGCGAGCCGTCCGCTTTGACGCCGCTTTTGCGCAGGGCTTCATCCACGCAATGCAGCCAATTGTCCATCGAAACCTCGTTGAGGCGTGCTTTCATCTTCTCCGGCTCCACCAAATCGAAATAGCACTGTCCGGCTTTCACCGCCGCATCGGTGGGGAATTGCACCGTGCCGCTGGCGGGAACAATCACGTGGCGGCTCATGTAGCCGTCCGCCATCAGATGCGCGCCCAAAATGTGGTTCCGATGCCAGTTTTTCCGCAACAACATCGCGCCGCCCCCCGCACCGATGTTGAACATGAACGAGGTACGGGTGTTCTTCAGATTAATCAAATCGCTGACGCGATAGCCGCCCGCGACGAGCACGGTGTTGATTTCGGGGTCGGCGAGCATCATGTCTTTCGCCATTTTCAGCGCGCCGACGGTGGTGGCGCAACGGGCATGGATGTCCATCGCCCATGCATTTTTCGCGCCCAATTGATACGCCATATCCACCCCGGATGTCCACAGCAGATATTCCCGCCATTCTTCGGTGGTGCAGAGGATGACATCAATTTCCGCCGGGGAGATGTCCGTTTGCGAAAGGCAATCGAGCGCGGCTTTCACCCCCATTTCATTGGGATGGTCGTCCGGGTCGCCGATGAATTTGCGCTCAATGCCCAGTTTTTCGCGCACCACCCATTCGGGCAAGCCGCTTTCGGCGGCGATTTCCGCGGCGGTGATGAATGTTTCGGGCGAGTATGTGCCCACGCTGACGATGCCGACAGTCGGTTGGTTGGTCATAGATTGCCTCGTGGAAACCCCCTCCCTAGCCCTCCCCCTGTGAGGGGGAGGGAATTTCGCAGGGGGAGGGACTTAATCTTCTCCAAACGCCGCCAACGCCGCAACCACCGCGCGGGCGTTTTCGCCGAAAAGCATGGTCATATGGTTGCCGGGGATGCGCACATATTGCGCGTTCTCCAGCGCGGCGACGGTCGCTTTTGCCTGCGCGGCGGGGAGGACGGGGGGCGTGCCGGGCGCGCCATAGGCTTCGGGGGCGTTCAACAGCAGCACGGGCTGTTTGATGGCGCGCAGATAATCCTGCCACGGCTCCGTCAACCCTTTGTCGGCGGCTTCGG
The DNA here is from genome assembly GCA_964570315.1 of uncultured Anaerolineaceae bacterium. Classification (GTDB taxonomy): domain Bacteria; phylum Chloroflexota; class Anaerolineae; order 4572-78; family 4572-78; genus JANTHQ01. Next base: position 5,338 of record CAZMXX010000166.1, read on the forward strand.
CGATGGCTTCCGGCTTTGAGCGCGGTTGCACCGTCCCGTCATCGTTGAATTGCACATCGGCGCGGAAGAAAGATTCCAGCGCATCGTCCCAGTGTCCGCGCAGAAAGGGCATCGCCTGCATTGCCGATTTGTACGCTTCCCACGAGGGGAAAATCATCCCCAACCGGTCGAGCGACGGTTGAATCAGTTGGCGAATGTTGGGATGCAGTTCTCCGGCGGCATCAATGATGACCAACCGGCTGACTCGCGCCGGAAAGTTTGCCGCCATGTAAAAAGTCAGCAACCCGCCGAAAGAATGTCCGCCGAGGATGACCTTTTCCAGCCCCAATGCATCCATCAACCCGATGATGTCGGCGGCGTGATCTGCCATACTATACCCCGTGGCGGGTTTGTCGCTCTGACCGCGCCCGCGCAAATCTACCGCCAGCACGCGGAAATGCGCCGTCAGCCCGGCGGCAATCAAGCCGTCGAAAGAACGGGCGTTGGCGGTCAAACCGGGGAGCAGGATGAGGGGCGTTCCGTCCCCGGCGTAATCCAAATAATGTAAATTAATGCCGTTGACGGCGGCGAAGGCATCCATCGGTTCCTCCGTGGTCACATCCACATACTGCGCCATAAATGCCAGTGCGTCCGAAAAGCGGGTGAACTGGCGACATTCATCGCTTTGCACGTGCCGAATCGAGCCGCGCCAATGCGGGGCGGGACGGGTTGCGGGATGAATTTGAGTGAAGCGCAGGACAAAAGAAACAATCGCAGTTTCAGGCATACGGGCAGCCAATCGGTTGAATTTTGTTACGATGGGGTTATTTTATCATGCGGGGGTTACAGCAAAGTTACAAATCGGTTGCAGGGAGCAAATATTATGCCGCCAGCGAGCGAAACAGGTCGATAGTTTCGGGTGACGGATCAAGGCTGAGAACGGATTTCAGGCGGTCGGTACAGTGTTGATAGGTGCGCATCACCTGCGCCCGGTTGCCGAGTTTGGCGTAAGCGGTCATCATCAGCCGATATGCCTCTTCCCAGCAGTCGTCGCGCGCTAAAATCGTTTCGCAGGCGCGGATGACTGCCTCCCAATCGCCCTGTGATGCCTGAATACGCGCCACCCGTTCCGCCGTGCGGAGGAAGAGCGCCAGCAGTTGCTCCCGTTTTTCGCTGCTCCAATCATCATAGATGGCGTCGGGCAGGTAATCGGCGCGGTACATCGCCAGCGCGCGCCGGTAATGGGGCAGACCTTCGACGGGGGCGGCGGCATACCGCTCATCGCCGCGTTCAATGTGCCGAATGAAGTCATCCGCGTCGAGCCAAATGTCGGCGTGGGGGTGCAAGCCGTAGGCGTCGCCGTCGCGCACGATGAACGCAGAGGGGGCACGCTGCGGCTTGTTCGGTTCCAGCACCCGGTTCAACGTGCTGAGCGCCACTTTAAAGTCGCGGCGGGCTTTTTCCGGCGGCGAATCGAACCAGAGGGTTTCGATGATGCGGTCGCGGCTGAGCAGGGCGTGCCGGTGAGTGATGAAAAGCTGGAAGAGTCGGCGCGATTTTCTGCGCTGCCATGCCTGCGGCGGCAGAGGGGTATCGCCCAGCGAAACGGCGAAGTGTCCCAGTGTTTCCACGCGCAACTGATAGCCGGGGTGGCGTTCCACCTGCGCCATGCCCAGCGATTCGAGGATGCGGCGGGTATATTCCCGATGTTCGGATTGCTGTTTTGCCCGCAACAGCAACGGCATCAACCGTTTGGGGCTGGGGGGACTAAGGAAGGTTCGGCGTGCGAAAAGAAAATCGTATTGATGTTTCTGCGTCAATTGCAGTAACTGATTCGCGGCGAGGGTGAGCCGGTCGGCATCCTGCACCTGATGCCACACCAGCGCCCGCCACAGATGCACCAGACTTTCGCCATACGGGTCACTGCATTCCCGCAGTGAATTTCCCGCCTGATTGAGCCACATCAACGCCGCATCCACCTCTTCCGCCAACGCATATCCCGCGCCCATCGTGAGCCGGATGTACCCTTCCAGCCACTCATCGCCCGCCTGCCGCACAATGGCAATCCCCTGCTCGGCAAAATTGCGCGCGGCATCGGTATCGCCCTGAAAACCGTATGCCTGACACAACCCCCAAAATGCCTCCGGCTTCAAACGGGGAACCATCAACGTGTCGCTGATGGCGAGCGCCTGCTCGTAAAATTCGATGGCGCGCCGGTATCCGGCGGTGTTTTTTTGCAGCAGATGGGCATGTCCCCGGCGCATATAGCCCACCGCCGTGATGAATGGCGCGTTGAGCATTTCACCGCGCTGAGTACCCTGCACCGCGTATTCCAGCGCGTCGGCGGCGTTGCCCAAAAAGGACGCCACCAGCGACAACAGCAGCAACGTTTCGCGGTGTCCGCGCGGACGCAACACGGGCGTTTTCTGCTCGCGCGAAAGTTGGCGCTGCAACCGATGTTGCGCATCCTGCAATCGTCCGGTGCGGAGCAGAACGCGCGCAGTCAGTTCAATGGGGCGCGGCGTTTCGATTTCCAGCGCCTGCGCCTGCGTGCGGAATCGTTCCGCGTCCGCCAACTGTCCCAAATTCAGCATGTTTTCCGCCAGCAAATTCAACAGCCGGGTGCGTCCGGCTTGGTCGTCCTCCGTTTCGGTCAGCCGGAGCGCCGCTTCCAGCACCTTTTCGGCTTGCGCGGGATTCACCGTGTCCAGATACACCCGCGCCTGCCCGCGCAACGCCCGCCCGATGCCGCGAATGTCGTCCCGTCGGCGCGACAGGGTTTCCGCCCGGCGATACCACCCCAATGCCGCATCGAATTGGCTGTGCAAACGGGCAATATCGCCCCGGTAAATGAGCAGCGGCGGGTGATTGGCGATGACATCTTCGGGGATGAGCGC
>CAZMXX010000167.1:0-8211 GCA_964570315.1 uncultured Anaerolineaceae bacterium
CGAGACTGCCCACACGGAGAGCGAACCTAGCCGCGGCGGGGGTACGGGCAGGGGTGGAGAAGAGACAGGGCAACCACGGGGTCGTTGACAAAGCGGGCGGTGGGCAGCACGCCGAAAGGGGTGGCATAATTTTGGCGGGTGGGGGTGATTTGTCCGGGCAGAAAACTGTTGTGGTCGGTGGCGAAGATGACCACCACCTCCGCCGCTTGCGCCGGTTTGCGGGCGCGTTTCCACAGTTGCGCGTAGACATTGCCGCCACGCGCGTAATCGATATGCGGGCAAAAAAGTCCGCTGCCGTGTGCCAGCGGTTCAACGGGCGGGGTTGCGTCCATGAACGCCTGCAATTCGCGGCGCAGCGCGTCGGGGTCGGCGGGGTAGCTCAACCCGGCGAGCGCGGGCGGGCGGTGCGGTTCGGCGCGGAATTTTTCCAGCGCGTATTTTTTTATCTCCGCGAAATTTTCGTTATTCAGCAGATAAAGGTCATCCAACTGCCCGAGCAGGCTTTCAATCTCCGTTTCGGAAATGAGCTGCCCGGTTGATTGGATGAACACCTGCCGCATTTCGGCAACGGTGTGCTGCCCGTCGAGCGTCGCCAGCAGCGTGCCCAATATCTGCGGAACCAGCGCGTACCGGTCGGAAAGTTCCAGCGGGTCGCGCAGGTAGAAGACGGGTTGCCCATCATGCACGAAAGATTTCACTTCGATGGGGCGGAGTTTGGCGTAATCGAAATTTGACATATTCGGCGGTCGGTTTTCAGTTATCAGTTTTCAGTTGATTACCGATGATTGACAACCAAAAACTGATAACTGATGACTCTTTATTCTTCCACAATCTCAATGGTTTTCAGCGTGTCGCCCGGTTGGCGGCTGCGTTGCGGGTCGCGGATGGAAATAGATTTGACGACGTCCATCCCTTCCACCACTTCCCCGAAAATGGTGTGCCGACCGTTGAGGTGCGGGGTTGCCACGAAGGTGATGAAGAATTGGCTGCCGTTGGTGCCGGGACCGGCGTTCGCCATTGCCAGCAGACCGGGGCGGTCGAATTTCAAATCGGGGTGGAACTCATCACCGAATTTGTAGCCCGGACCGCCCATCCCGCTACCGGTGGGGTCGCCGCCCTGCGCCATAAAATCGGGGATGACACGGTGGAAAGTTGTGCCATCGTAATACCCTTCCTTTGCCAAAAACACCAGATTGTTGACCGTCTGCGGGGCTTCGGCGGCGAAGAGTTTAATTTTGATGTCCCCTTTATCGGTTTTGAAAATAGCGTGGTAGGTTTTAGTGGGGTCAATCACCATTTCCGGGGGGGATGAATACTGCTTCGACATTTTGTGTTCTCCTGTTTTTTGGGATTTTTCTCCTCCCCCCTCTGTCCGGGAGAGAGAGTTAGGGAGAGGGGAAGAGTGTTATTTACAACTCATCACGATGAATATTTGCTTGCCGTAAAATTTCCAGCAATGTACCTTTTGGTAAATCCTTTTTGTGGAAAGGAATAACAACTCGTCGTCGTGTTTCAGGGTGGTAATAAATATGATGGCTGCCTTTTACTCTGTCCAAGACAAATCCGCGCTGTTCCAAAATCTTGATGATACGTGCGGAGGTCAGTGAAGGTAATTTAGGCATATGCCTCCACCATTAAATTATACTCTAATGTGGCAGTGTCGTCGGGGACATCTTCTCCGTGTTCGCGCAGACTTTCAATATAGACTTGAATAGCCTCTCTTGCCATCTCGATGGCTTCTTCGATGTTCTCGCCGTAGGTCACGCAACCGGGCAGTGATGGCACAAGTACCGTGTATCCACCTTCCGGCTCACTCTTCAATAGCACGCGGTAAGTTAGATTTTTCATACACCCGTCCTTTCACTTGTTGCTCGTTAAAGCGTACCGCAGCGACAAAAAATGTCAAATGTCCTGTCTATGCCATCGAAACGGTTTCCTTTAACTTTTTGCGGGAACTCGTTGCCATAAATCGGCGTCTAGGATATGATAAAGGAAACCGGCTGAAAAATCAAAGGACGGCTATAAAATGACTCGCAAAATCGCCACATTTTTGATATTATTGTTGATGACGTTTTCGACCGCATGCACAATTGGAGATAAAAAGGACCCCGGTATGACACCCACTAACACTCCGAACCCGACGGCAACCCCGTCCCCCACCCCGACGAACCCACCGCCCAAGCCGCAGGTGAGCTACAACCCCGTCCCCGCCGACGCGCTCGCACCGGTGGTCATTCAGCGCGAACCCCGTCGCGGCGAGACGCTCGCGCCCGATGGCGGCATCACGCTGGTTTTTGACCGCGAAATGAACCCCGATTCGGTGGCGCAGGCGCTCACCGTGCAGCAGGCGGGCGAGCCGCCCGTCCCCGTCGAGGGTTCGCTGGCGTGGGACGGCGCGCGAGTGGTGACGTTCCAGCCGCAAAACCCGCTCCCCCGAGATACCGTTTTCGACGTGATTTTGACGCAGGACGCCACCGCCATCACCGGCGAACCCCTGCGCGAGCCGTTCGTTTTCCGCTTCCAAACGGCGGGCTTTCTGGCAGTGACGCAGGTCATCCCCGCGCCGGACACCGCCGATGTGGCGGTCGATTCCACCATCACCGTGATGTTCAACCGCCCCGTTGTGCCGTTGACCGGCTTGGGGCAGATGGAAGATTTGCCCGTCCCCGTGACTTTTGAACCGGCGATACCCGGTGCGGGCGAATGGCTCAACACGTCCATTTTTGTGTTCACCCCCGCCAAACCGCTGACCGGCGGCGTGCGCTACACCGTCCGCGTCGGCACGGACTTTTCCGCCTTCACGGGCGAAACACCGGCGGAGCCGTTTGAATGGCGCTTCACCGTCGCCCCGCCGAAAATCGTTTCGGTATTCCCCGGAGATGGCAAAACGCTGGTGGACATCAACACCCCGGTGCGCATCACCTTCAATCAGCCGGTCGATTTTGATTCGGCGAAAGAACATTTTTCGATGACCGGCGGCGGTGGCTTTTTGCGCTCGGATGGTGTGAAAGGGGAGATGAAACTGGCGGGGAACACCCTCATTTTCACCCCGACCGAAGCCCTGCAATTCGATACCACCTACCGGCTGGAAATGTCGGCGGGGGTGGTTGCCGCCGCCGGGGGCGAGGGTATGCGCGAATCGCTCAAATGGCAATTCACCTCCGTGCCGTTGCCGAAAATTGTGCGCACCGACCCCGAAAACGGCGAAAAACATGCCGCCCCGCGCACCGATTTCAGCATCACTTTCAACACCCGCATCGACCCCGATACGGTGATGGACAACGTGACCTTTTCGCCGCCCATCACCAAATCGGAGGTTTATACCTGGTATTCGGATTACAACAATACCTTCAATATTGAATTCGGCGCACAGCCCTCGCAGAGCTATTTGGTGACGATTGACGACGGCATCGCCGACCCTTACGGCAACACCATCCCCAAAGGGGCGACGGTCAAATTCCGCACCGACCCCTTTATGCCGAATTATCAGCTCGTCACCGCAAACTCGGTGGCGACATATGATGCCGGGCAGCCCGTGCGGACGGTTATCGGCAGCATTAATGTTGGGCGGGTTGATTTCAGGCTTTATCGCGCCCGGGCGGATTTGCTGAAAAAACCGGAATGGCGGATGTATGATAATGATTTCGACGCGGGCGAGCTCATCCGCAAGTGGCGGGTGAACATCGAAGCGCCGGAAAACAAGCAGACCTTCACGGTGGTGAATGTTTCCGATGCGGCGGATGGTACGCTGACGCCGGGCGTTTATGTGCTGGAAACGAAATCGCCGGATGTGAAAAATGAACATCGCCCCGGTCGCCACATTTTGGTGGTGTCGAATATTAATTTGACCCTGAAAACCGGTTCGGGCAGAGCGCTCATCTGGGCAACCGATTTGGCGACGGGCACGCCGGTTTCCAATCTGAAAATCAACCTGTATTCCACCGACCGCGACAGCGCGGTGATAGCCACTGCCACCACCGAATCCGATGGCACGGCGTCGGTCGGTCTGCCGGTCAACACCGGCACGCTGATGGCGCTGGCGGAAGAACCCTTTGCGGCGGGGTCGATGAATTGGGCGCGCGGAATCAACCCGTATGAATTCGGGATGGAAGGGGGCGATTACAGCCAAAATTATCGGGTGTATGTCTACCCCGACCGCCCGATTTACCGCCCCGGACAGACGGTGAATTTCCGCGGCGTCATCCGCGCGGAAAAAGACGCGAGCTACCGCTTGCCCGACGTGGGGCAGGTGCGTGTCTCCGTGCGCGACGCGGAATACACCACCATTTTCGAGCAGGATTTGCCCCTCAGCGAAATGGGCACGTTCAGCGGCGCGGTTGATTTGGCGGATGGGGCGAGTCTCGGCACATATTTCATCAATGTTGAATTTAACAACCGGTCATTCGACTTCGATTTTCAGGTGGCGGCATACCGTCCCCCCGAATTTGAGATGACGGTGACGCCGGGCGCGGCGGAAATCGTGCGCGGTGACTCGCTGACCGCGACCATCGCCGCGAAATACTTTTTCGGCGGCGGGCTGGCGGACACCTCTGTCAATTGGAATGTGCTGGAAGAGCGATACAGTTTCAGTGTGCCCTGGGGCGGGCGATACAGTTTCGACGATGTGGACGACCCGTACAGTTGTTTCCACTGCTGGTGGTGGAATCCCCCCGCGCCGCCGTCGCCGATACTTTCCGGCAGCGGTACAACCGACAGCGCGGGCAATCTGACCATCGAGCTGGATGGGGCGAAACTCTCCGACGCGCTGAAAAACCGCGCCAGCCGCCTCACCATCGAAGCGACCGCCACCGGACCCGACAATCAGGAAATCGCCGGGCGGAACACGGTCATCGTCCATCCGGGCGCGTGGTACGCCGGGCTTGCCCCTCGCCGCTATGTGAGCTACGCCGAAAAGCCGGTGGATATTGATGTGGTGACGGTGGACACGGCGGGCAATCGGCTGCCGCAGAAGGCGCTCAAAGTGGAACTGTATCACCGCGAGTGGGAAAATGTTTTCGTCAAAAATGAATCGGGCGGGGGATATTGGGACTGGTCAACCAAAGATACGCTGGTGGACACCGTGACCCTCACCACCGATGACCGGGGTGAGGGCGTGGCAACCTTCATCCCCCCGACGGGCGGCAGTTTCCATGTGATTGTCACCCCCGCCGAACCGACCGCTGCCGAAGCGCACATCCGCTCTTCCATTTTCATCTGGGTGACGGGGAAAGGGAACGTCTCTTGGCGGCGCGACAACAGCGACCGCATCACCCTCATCAGCGATAAAACGGAATACAATGTCGGCGACACCGCCGAAATCCTCATCCCCTCGCCGTTTGAGGGCGAGCAATACGCGCTCATCAGCGTGGAGCGGGCGGGCATTTTACGCTATGAAGTCCTGAAGCTGGAAAATAACAGTACGGTCTATCGTCTGCCCATCACCGAAGGGGACATCCCGAACATCTATCTTTCGGTGGTGCTGGTGAAGGGGCGCACCCCCGACACCCCCGCCGATTTCAAAATGGGACTGCTCCCGTTGGATGTCAGCACCGCGCTGAAAACGCTCACCCTCAGCGTGAAACCCGACACCGATTTGGCGCAGCCGGGCGACACGGTGAACCTGCTGGTGACCGCCACCAATCCCGACGGCACACCCGCCGCCGGAGCGGAACTCTCGCTCGATATGGTGGATAAAGCGGTGCTGAATTTGCGCCCCCGCGCGGGCGACATCCTTTCCGCATTTTACGGACGGCGCACCTTGCAAGTGAACACTGCCAGCGGATTGACGGTATCGGGCAACCGTTTCCTGCAACAATTGAAAGATGATTTGGATTTGGAAGTGGCGCCGGAAGTGACAAAAGCGCGCAGTCTGGGTAATATGGTCGGTGGGGCATTGCCCCCGCCCTCGGCGGATATGGAGATGGCTGCCGAAGCCCCCGCGCCGATGGAACTGGCGAAAGAATCCGCCGCCAACATCGCCCCGCCGGAAGGGGTGGACATCCGCGAGAATTTCGCCGATACCGCCCTCTGGCAACCGACCGTCACCACCGACGCCGATGGCAACGCCACCGTCTCCGTCACCCTGTCCGACAACCTGACCACGTGGGTCGTGCGCGGGGTTGGGCTGACCGCCGGGACGCTGGTGGGCGAATCCACATCCGACCTGATGGCGACCAAACCCCTGCTGGTGCGCCCGGTCACCCCCCGCTTTTTTGTGGTGGATGACCGCGCCGAACTCGCGGCGAATGTCTCCAACAACACCAACCAAGATTTGGAAACGCAGGTCAGTTTGGCAGCGGAAGGGATTGCCATCAGCGCGGACACCCCGCCCCTGCAAACCGTCACCATCCCCGCCCACAGCGAAACGAAAGTGACGTGGGATGTGCGGGTGCAGGATGTCGTTTCGACCACGCTGGTTTTCGCCGCCGTTTCGGGCGAATATAGCGACGCCAGCAAACCGCGTCTCGCCACCGCCGACAACGGCGGGCTGATGGTGCTGCGCTACACCACTCCCGACATCGTCGGCACGGCGGGGCAACTGACGGACGGCGGCTCGGTGACGGAGGGCATCGCGCTGCCCCCCAATTTCGATGACCGGCGCGGGCAGTTGACCGTACAGGTTGACCCCAGTCTCGCCGCCGGTATGCGCGACGGGCTGAAATATCTGCGCTATTATGAATACGAATGCACCGAGCAGACCGTCAGCCGCTTTTTGCCGAATGTGCTGACGTGGCGCGCGCTCCAATCGCTGGGGATTGATAATCCTGAACTGGAAAAAGAACTGCCCGACCTGCTGGAAAAAGGGCTGGACAAACTCTATCGGGAGCAGAATCCCGATGGCGGCTGGGGCTGGTGGTATCGCACCGACCGCTGGTACAGTAACGAATATGTCTCGGCGTATGTGGTTTTCGCCCTGCTGAAAGCCCAACAAGCGGGCGTGGATGTCTCCGCCACCGTGCTGGCGAACGGTATCAGCTACCTGAAAACGCAAGTGGACGCGGTGGACACCTTCACCGGCTATCGCAGTGCGAACCGGCAGGCGTGGCTGATGTATGTGCTGGCGGAAAACGGTTCGGCGTCCCCGGCGCGGCTGGATGATTTGTTCGCGCAACGGGATAAACTCAGCACGTATGCGCGGGCATATCTGGCGCAAGCCATCTGGCTGCAAAATAAAGATGACGACCGTCTGCAAACCCTCCTCTCCGACATTTCCAACGCCGTCATTCTCAGCGCAACCGGCGCACACTGGGAGGAAGATTTCTACGATTGGTGGGCGATGAACACCGACACCCGCACCACCGCCATCGTGCTGGACACTTTGACCAAACTCGACCCCGACAACGCGCTCAATCCCAATGTGGTGCGCTGGCTGATGGTGGCTCGGCGCGGCGGGATTTGGGAGACGACGCAGGAAACGGCGTGGTCGCTCATCGGTTTGACCAATTGGATGTTGTACACCGGCGAACTGGATGCGGCATACGATTTCACCGTGCAATTGAACGATACCGAACTCGCCACCGAGACCGTCACCCCCGACACCGTGCAGAACAGCACCAAAATCAGCGTGCCGGTGGCAGATTTGTTGGGCGACGCGCTCAACGCGCTGACCTTCGCCCGCACGGACGGCAACGGACGCCTCTATTACACTGCCCATCTGGAAGTGTACCAGCCGGTGGAAGACATCGCCGCCGCCGACCGGGGCATCATTGTTCAGCGAAAATACACGCTGGCAACCTGCACCGACGGCGTCGCCTGCCCCGACGTGCGGGAAGTCAAACTCGGCGACGTGATTCGAGTGGATTTGACCATCATCGCTCCGAATGACCTCTATTACGTGGTGGTGGAAGACCCCCTCCCCGCCGGGGGCGAAGCGATTGACACCGGGTTGGCGACCACCAGCCTGCTGGCAATGGATCCGACCCTGCGGCGGGAGGGTTCGCCTTTCTGGTGGTGGTGGCGCTGGTACAGCCGCAGCGAACTGCGCGATGAAAAAATGGTACTCTTCGCGGATGTTCTCTCGAAGGGGACGTATGAATACAGCTACACCTTCCGCGCCACCCTGCCCGGCGATTTCCATGTTCTCCCCACCGTGGCGAAAGAATTCTACTTCCCCGAAGTCTTCGGGCGCAGCAACGGACGGCTGTTGAGTATCGGAAAATAACCGAAAACGATATTGTGGAGACACCCATGAACAATGCTCAAACTTTTTCC
>CAZMXX010000168.1:0-6755 GCA_964570315.1 uncultured Anaerolineaceae bacterium
ATTCCTGCACCATCGGCATCCGGGTTGAGCCACCGACCAGCACCACTTCATCAATATCACTGGCTTTCAGCCCGGCATCTTTCAAAGCACTGTGGAAAGGTTGCTCCACCCGTTTCAACAGGTCTTCGGTCAGTTGCTCAAATTTGCTGCGGCTCAAACGGAGTTGCAGGTGCTTCGGACCGCCGGCATCGGCGGTGATGTACGGCAGGTTGATTTCGGTTTCCATCATGCTGGAAAGTTCGATTTTCGCTTTTTCCGCCGCTTCTTTGAGCCGTTGTAAAGCTTGTTTGTCCTTGCTCAGGTCAATCCCCTGGTCTTTTTTGAACTCGGCGACCATCCAATTGACGATGCGCTGGTCCCAGTCATCGCCGCCCAGATGGGTGTCGCCGCTGGTGGATTTCACTTCGATGACGCCATCGCCCACTTCCAGCAGGCTCACGTCAAACGTCCCGCCACCGAGGTCAAAGACCAGAATGGTTTCATTCGATTTTTTGTCCAGACCGTACGCCAACGCGGCGGCGGTCGGTTCGTTGATGATGCGGCGCACATTCAACCCGGCAATTTTCCCCGCGTCTTTGGTCGCCTGCCGTTGGCTGTCATTGAAGTATGCCGGCACGGTGATGACCGCTTCGGTCACGGTTTCACCCAGATAGGCTTCGGCGTCGGTTTTCAGTTTCTGCAAAATCATCGCCGAGATTTCTTGCGCGGAGTATGTTTTGTTCACCACCGGAATACGCACGCGGGCATCACCCTGCGAGCCTTTTTCCACCTTATATGAAAGTTGGGCAATATCTTTTTCCACTTCGGCAAATTTATGCCCGATTAATCGTTTCACGGAATATACGGTGTTATCGGCATTGGTGACCGCCTGTCGTTTGGCGGTTTGCCCCACCAGACGTTCACCGTTTTTGTTGAATGCCACCACGCTGGGGGTGGTGCGTCCGCCCTCTGCATTGGCAATAACCGTGGGGTCGCCCCCCTCCATTACCGCAACGACGCTATTGGTTGTTCCTAAGTCAATTCCTATTATTTTCGACATTGATTGTGTCTCCTTTCAATCCATTCAACGCGCATAAACGGCGCGTATGAGTGCTCAAATTTCAGTTTAATTGTAATGGCACTCTGTTAGATTTACGCTAGAATCGTATTACAAGATTCATTAATTCCCCCATCAGATAGATTTTCACCCGCGAAAAAAACAGGCGCAACCGGAAACGGTCGCACCTGCCGATAGAAAATCGTTTTTAGATGGCGGCGATATTTTGCGCCGCGAATCTAATGCCCCAACAGCGAACTGGTGGGATAGCTGTAGGTCTCTTTTTCGTCCGCTTGTGCGCCGCGCACAATCCAGCGCAGGGTTAAACCGTACGAAATGATGGATAACCCGGCGATGACGCCGACGGCGATGCCACCGTTTCCGGCGGTGTTGATGAGCCAATACAGAAAATTAAATAACGGGGAATTCGGAAAATTCATAGTTCACCTCACATAAAAAGTGGTCTGCATGCCATACAATAATTCAGCCATTGCGGGCGCTCGCCGAGCATCACGGCGATGGCGTCCAGTTCCGCCGCACTGACCATCGGTGTGCCGCAGTGCGCGCACGCCACCCGCTCGGAGATGCGCAGGGCGTATGGTTCTGTCCGCACGGTTTCGCCGGTTTTTTGCAGGGTCAGCGCGTCATATTCGCACACCTGCTCGCATTTGTCGCAACTGATGCAATCGAGCGGTTTTAAAATCAAGCCCGTTTCGGTGCCGGTTTCTTTGATGAGCAATGCTTGCGTGGGGCACACCTGCACGCAGAAACCGCACAGGGTACACGACTCGGCATCGGGGATGGAAGGGAGACGCAAGTTGCACGCCTCGGCGCGGGTGCGCCGGGGGCGCGGCGGATGCGCCGCCTCTTTGAGCCAATCCATCAGCAGAAAGCCGATGGGCGCGTACACGGCATCGTTGGTGAAGGCGAGCGTTTGCCCCACTTCCGGCAGCCATTGCCCGGCATGCACTTCGATGAATTTACGGGCGAGCTTTTGCCAGTCGTCGGCATCGGCGGGGGAGGCGGCGGCTTTTTCCGCCAGCCAGCCGAGGAAGCTCAACTCCACCGAGGCATGGTCGGGCAGTTCCGCGCCCTCCGGCGCCAGTCCGGCAATGTGATACACCTGCGCCACAGCATCGGTGAGCGCGCCGTACAATTTTCCCTCACGATGCAGTGATTCGTACAACGAAAGGGGCGGACGCCCCGCACCGGCGGCAACAAGCCGGTAACGCCGGCGGCGGATGGATATATCCTCGGCGGGGATGTCACACAGGGCTTGCCACGCTCGCCGGGCAGCACGCGAGCCGGTCAGATGCGCCAGCGTTTGCACGGCGGCGGTCAATTCCCAATCTTTTCCGGCATCCGCCAGCCATTCGGACGGTTCAACCAGCGCCTCCGCCAGCAGGTAGTATAGTTCGGCTTGCGCTTCATAAATTTTGGTTGCAGAACGGTTCGTCATACGACAATCACTACTCGCTAAAAGCCTATTTGGTAAAACCTTCGTGTACTGCTTTGGGCGCGCCGGTCGGTTCCGGTAACGAAATTTCCACCTGCGCTTTGGCGGCTTCAATCACCCGCCCTTCCGCAATTTCCCAGATAGAGATTGCCGGGAAGAGTTTGAAGAAAATCATGAAGAGCAGAATGAACAGGGCAAACGATGCCGCCGTGAGCGATGCTTCCGTCCACGTGGGATGGTAGAACCAGAAGCCAATCAGACGCGGATGGGTGAGCGTGGGCGCGACGATGTTCCAGCGTTCCAACCACATACCGATGACCACAGCCACCGAGGCAATCATGATGGCGGTCACCTGCCGTGTTTTAAGCCACATTGAGAATCCGAGTCCGCCCACCACAAACAACACCGCCGTGATAATCCAGCCAATCATCCGAATGTTGGGTTGAGACAGCGCCGCGGCGAGCGGTTGGTTGCGCGAAAAGTTCATCACGAGGAATACGGCAACAGCCGCCACGCCGGAGCTCCACGCCAAACCGGGTTTGAACAGGAACGATTTTTCGGCTTTTTTGGGCAGAATTTGCGGCACAACCTGCACCCAGAAGGCAATTGCCATCAACACCACCATCAGCCAGAAACCGGGCGCGAATTCGCCCCACAATTTGCTGGCGAAGACAGGGAATTCCGCCGTTTGCTGACCGGCGGCAAGCGTCAGATATTCCGCGCCGGTGAAATAGAACCAGATGGCGGTCATGGCGATGAACAGCAAGCCGAGGTTGCGGTATTGTTTGGCGCGATAATACTCTTCCAAGCCCATCACTTTGCGGACGATGGTCATAGCGATGAACAGCGCGCCAATGCCGGAGAAAATTGCGCCCACCACAAAATATGGACCAAAAATGGTGGAGTGCCATCCCGGCTGCACGGTGGTCGCCAAAATCCAACTGATGATGGTATGCACTGACACCGCGATGGGAATGATGAGCACTGCCAGCACCGCAATCGCTTTTTCCAACCGTTTCCACTGGGTTTTGTTGCCGCGCCAGCCCAACGCCAAGACGGTGTACAGTTTTTTCCGCCAGCGCGGGGCGCTTTCAGGGCAGTGGTCGCGCAGAATTGCCATATCTGGAATCATCGGCATATAAAGATACGTCACCGAGCCGAGGAAATACGCCGTGACCGACATAGCGTCCCACAGCAACGGCGACTGCATCCGCCCGAAGGTGAACAGGTACAGGAAGCGGTCGGGGCGACCGAGGTCATAGATGATTTGCAGCGTCCCGACAATCAGCGCGAAGGCGGTAATCGCTTCCGCCACGCGGGTGATGGGGCGTCGCCATTCTGCGCCGGTGACGCGCAAAATCGCGGAAATCAGGGTTCCGGCATGGCTGATGCCGATGAAAAAGATGAAGTTGACCATATACACGCCCCAGTATGCCGGACGCTGCATACCCGTTTCGCCCAGCCCGAAGATGAGCTGGCGAACATACATATATACTCCCCAGCCGATGACCGCCAGCAGAATGGCAATCACAGACCAGAAAGTAGGACCGGTTTTAAAGAGCGGATCAATCAGTTTTTCTTTGTCTTTGGGGTCAATATGCAACATATTTTTAACCCTCCCGCAGGTAAATTACTTTGGGATGCGTCCCCACCTCTTCCAGCAGGCGGAAGGCACGGGGGCTTTTTTCAAATAACGAGACGGTTGATTCGGGGTCGTCCAAATCGCCGAAATAGCGGGCTTTACCGGTGCAGGTTTGCACACAAGCCGGCTGATAGTCTACCGGGTCGAAGTCGCGCTCTTCGGCTTCCGCCCGCGCCACTGCTTTTTGCAGGCGTTGGATACAGAAAGTGCATTTTTCCACCACCCCCTTCGGGCGCACGGCGGGACCTTCCAAATCTCCGGGACCTTCGATGCGGTCGGGATTCAGGTGGTCGTTCAGCGTGCCTTCCCATTCCGGCTCTTGCCAGTTGAAATACCGCACGCCATACGGACACGCTACGGTGCAGAAGCGGCAACCGATGCACCGCGCATAGTTTTGCTGGACTATCCCCTCTTCATTTTTGAAGGTCGCCTGCACCGGGCAAACTTTGATGCACGGCGGGTTTTCGCAATGCATACAGGGACGGGGGATATACCGTTGTTTGGTTTCGGGATATTCGCCCGCGTCTGCTTCCAACGGATTGGTGGGGAAAGGGAACACATCGTTCCAGCGAATTGCCCGCCCCTTCAACGCTTCGCTCGGCTTGACCGGCGGGGTGTTGTTTTCAAAACGGCAGGCGATACTGCACCCCTGACAAGCCACACATTTATCTAAATCAATTACCATTGCCCATCGAGTCATGTTCTGTCTCCTTGTTATGCGCGGTACACTTTGACGCGGGTGTTGGTCATGCTCGCCAGTCCGGTAGCCGGTTCGCTGGCGGGGTTGATGATTTCCAACCCGTTCACACCTCGGTCTTTTGCCCAGCGACCGATGGCTTTGTGTCCCTGATTGTGGGGCAAGTTCACCACATCGGGGCGCAAGCCGGGCACGGTGCGCATTTTGGTTTTCAATTTTCCGAATGGGCTTTCCACCCAAACCATATCTTTATCGCGCAAATTGAGTTCTCTTGCGGTTTCGGGGTTCATTTCCAGCCAGCTATCCCACATTTCACCGACAGTCATCCCGCTGATTTCCTGAAGCGTGGGCATATTGGCGGCAACGCTGTAGGGACCCAGGCTCATCAGGGTGATGACGTTCAGGTGGAACGGGTATTCGGCTTCATCCCCCGCATAGGTGAGGTCTTCCTGATGGGGCAGGAAGGGCGCGTCGCCGCCTTTGTTGATGCCCAGCGCGGCGAGTTCCTCTTTGCTCAAGTTGCTCAGAGCGCAGCTCAACTCGCGGCTGTACAGGTCGAAGCGACCATCGCGCGGTGCGGAAGCGCGGTCAATGCCAACCACCTCTTCCACCCATTTTTTGCTCCCCCGGCGGGCAAACCGATAACCGGGGGTGAACCACGCGCCCAACTCTTTCAGTGTGTCCCAATCCGTCCCGATGGTTTTGAGCCGTGTCTGCAACAACTCTTCAAACCCAGACCACGGGAAAGCATCGGCAACGGGGCTGCCCATCGCCTGCGCCACTTTGATGAGTACATCGCCGGTGTTCATGGTGTCGTACAGCGGTTCAACCATCGGTTGGCGCAAGCCCACACCGGGATACCCCAACCCTTCGATGGCATCATCCTGCCAGCGTTCAAGGAAGGTCGGTTCCGGCAGCACCAAATCGGCATATTGTGCGGTTTCATCCATAAAGGAACTGAAAGAGACGATGAAGGGTACATTTTTGAAGGCTTCCACAAAACGTTGACCGCCGGGCACTTCATAAACCGGATTGGCGTCATACAGGAAAAGCGCACCCACCGGCTGCCCCGCCAGAATGCGGTCGGCAACGGCTTGATAGGCGTGTTTTCCGAGCGGGAAAACCGTGCCCGCTCCGTCGAGCCGCCCCGTCGTCAGCCCTTTTTCCGCGACGGGGTCGGCGGGCATGGGAGCCCACTCGGCGCAGGGGAAATACCGTTGCACCTGCACGCCGCCGGGGGCATCAATACTGCCGATGAGCGCGTTCAGAATGTGAACCGCCATTGCCGCGTACAAGCCGGTGATGCTCCCGTTCAGCAGTCCGCCTTTGCCCGGCATCATAGCGATGGCTTGCGGCGCGTGCCCCGCAAATTCGCCCGCCAACCGTGAAATTGTGGTGGCGGAAACGCCGGTGATGGCTTCCACTTTTTTGGGCGTGTAATTATCGAGCACAAAATCTTTGAAACCTTTGTGTTTTTTGCCGTTGCTATCTTTGAAGTTTTCAAAACCGAAGCTGTAATTGTGGATGAAGTCGGAATCGACCAGCCCGGCGCGAATGATGACGTTGGCGATACCCAGTGCCAGCGCGGCATCCGTTCCCGGTTTGATGGGAACCCATTCGTCCGCTTTGGCGCCGGTGATGCCCTGACGCGGGTCAATCATCACAATTTTGCCCCGATTGGCGCGCCCGCGTCGGAAATATGATTGCCCGATGATGGTGCGCTGCGGATTGCGTCCGCCTTCCAGCAGGTTTGCGCCAAACGCCAGAATATATTCGCTGTTTTCAATATCATACGCGGGCAAATCATACACGCCCTGAGTGTACAGCATCGCCAGTTTTACCGCTTCGATATTCAAACTGTCGTGCGAGATGGCATTGGGCGACCCCACCGCCTGCATGAAGCGTTCAATGAGGGGGCGCATTT
>CAZMXX010000168.1:6855-8193 GCA_964570315.1 uncultured Anaerolineaceae bacterium
ATGGCATTGGGCGACCCCACCGCCTGCATGAAGCGTTCAATGAGGGGGCGCATTTGACCACGTGTTTCGCCGTAAAGAAAGGCGGCTTGTTCGGGGTGTCCGGCGGCGCGGAGGTCATTCAGTTTTTGAGCGATGGTGTTGATGGCGTCATTCCATGATACCAGCTCCCACTGCCCGCTGCCCCGGTCGCCGGTGCGACGCATAGGACCGGTCAGGCGGTCGGGATTGTACAGCAGTTCCGGCGCTGCCTGCCCTTTGGGGCACAGCGAACCCTGATTGACGGGGTGCATCGGGTTGCCTTCCAGTTTCACCAGTTTGCCATCCACCACTCGCCCCAGCAGACCACAGCCCGCAGGACACAGCGAACACACTGAAGTGACAATATGTTCTTCTCCCACCGGCGTGAGCCAGCCCGATGAACCGGCGCCCACGGGCGTCGCGTTCAGTGCGGCTTGCAATCCTCCCACCACCGCAGTGGTTCCGGCGGCAGTCGCCGATACTTTCAGAAATTGTCGTCGTGATAGTGGTTTCATCTTAATTTCCTCCGCACGTGACCAGCGTTGAATTGGTGGTGCATTTCAGCAAACCGGGTTCCAGCGGATAGCTGTCGGGCGGGGGGTCTACCGCACCGCTCGCCAGCCCGGCAACATAATTCACCAGTGCATCAAGCTGTGTGTCCGAGAATTGTCCGTCAAAGGGGGGCATACCGCTTCGTTCGCGCCCACGATTGATGGTTGATTTGATTTTGGACGGCTTCAGAGAGGTTTCGGCAAGTTGTGCTCCGAACAATCCTTCCCCTTTTGCCCCGTGACAGGCGGCGCAAGCGATGTCGTACAGTTCCGCGCCATCTTCCACGCCGGGCGCGAGGAGCACATTCGGCAGTTGCGGGACGGCGTCAGGTTTGCCGCGCGCCGCCCAGAGCATCCCGCGCAGGGTGCGGGGACCGCCGCCACCGGGCGAGACGTGGCACGTGCCGCAGCCTTCGCCGGTGCGGGCGGCAAATTCGGGCAATGCGCGAACGGAGGTTGAGGGAGAGAGCAGGCTCACTGCGCCAAATACCACCACCGCCGCCAAAGCAATGAGTCCGTACTGCATGATAAGTATAAATTTTTCCTTCATGGTTTCTGCTCCGATTTCAGGAGGATAATATTTTTCAGGGCGGAATTATTTCTTGTGAATTGTGGTACACCTCACGCCCTGTACGTGTCCGCCCCCTGTTTTACGAGGGGGCGGCACAATCAAGCTATAGAGTATGGTTGAAAACGTTTTACTTGGTCGGCATGGATTGAGCGTCAGTCAGTACTTACATGATGTCCTGCTTGCTTCCGCCCTAGTTCA
>CAZMXX010000169.1:0-8066 GCA_964570315.1 uncultured Anaerolineaceae bacterium
TTATAACCCTTTTCAATTTCCTGGAATTCTTCTTCAATTTGGGGGTATGTTTTCAGCAGCCAGTCGAAATCCGCCTGCGTGAAGCGGGCAACAACGCTGTCCACAATGACTTCTGCGGTGGCATAACGCTGTCGAGAGGCTTTATCTTCCGATTGCCGCTGGCGGCGCAGCGCCAATTCGCCCAAAAATTCCCCCTCGCCCATGTAGTTGATGATTTTGGGGGCGATGGGTTTCGGTTCCGCCGGGGTATCTTCGGCGGCGGCTTCCACCGGTGCGATGTTGATTGGATGCGGGGCATCACCGTCCGGCGGCGCGTCCTCTGGGAATTCGGCGGTGGTGTCAAATAAATCACCCCCGAATTCATCCGCCATCGGCTCATCTACAAATTCCTCGCCGTCTGTCACGTCATCGGGGAATTCATCCTCTTCAACTTTTGGCGGTTCGCAGGGCTTTTCTTCCCGGCTGATTTTCACCTGCCCCTGAATGATGAAGTAAAAACAGTCGGCAATATCGCACTGGTTCAGGATTTTTTCGCCGTTAAAATAGGTGAAGATCGTTGCGCGGCTGGCAAATTGGATGATTTTGTCCGCGTCCATCTCCCGCAGCAATTGCGATTCACCCAGCAGATATGTCAATTTGGATAACGCTTCAGGCGTGGTGCTTTCTTTTGGCATACGTCACTCGAATTCAGAGTTGTTGCCAATATTGTATCACGGAATTTGAATTTTGTGAATTCTTATGTCATGTAAATTTACAGCAATTCTTTGATGGTTTCCGCCAGCGTGCGATTGATGCCCGGCACAGCGGCAATATGCTCGATGCTGGCGGCGCGAATATTCTTCACCGAGCCAAACGCCCGCAGCAGGGCTTTGCGCCGTTTCGGTCCCACGCCGGGGATGCTGTCGAGTTGGGATGCCACCCCCGCCCTGCGCCGCAGGGTGCGATTGTAGGTGATGGCGAAGCGGTGCGCCTCGTCGCGGATGCGCTGAATCAGGTACAACCCCTGCGAGCGGCGGGGTAAAATAATCGGCTCGCTGCGGTGGGGGATGAAAACCTCTTCCTCGCGTTTCGCCAGCCCGATGATGGGGATGACGTCCCGCAAATCAAACTCGTCCAGAATTTTCAGCGCGGCGTTCAACTGCCCCTTGCCGCCATCAATGATGATGAGATTCGGCAGCATTGCCCACGATGACGGTTCATCGGTTTTGCCCGGCGCGTCCGGCTGAAGTTCGCCCTGCTGTGCCGCCCGCATCCGGTTGAATCGCCGCCGCAGCACCTCCGCCATTGAAGCAAAATCATCCGGTTTGCCGACCACCGTTTTCATTTTAAATCGCCGATAATCGCTTTTGCGGGGGACACCCTTCGCAAAAACGACCATGCTGGCGACGGTGTGCGTCCCCTGCAGGGTGCTGATGTCGTAACATTCGATGCGCACCGGGTCTTGCGGCAAATGCAGCCGGTCGCGCAGTTCCGCCAGCGCCTGCGTATGTTTGCCCTGATCCATCTCCCACTGTGCCTTCAGATGTTTCAACGTCTCGGTGGCGTTTTCCGCTGCCATATCCACCAGTTGCTTTTTCTGCCCGCGCCGGGGGACTTTCAAATTGACCGTTGCGCCCCGTTTGCCGTGCAGCCAATTTTTGATGATGAGCCGCTCTTCAATTTCGCCCGGCAGTAAAATTTGGGCGGGAATATCCTGCACACTGTCGTAAAACTGTTTGATGAACGAGGTGATGAGTTCGTCATCATGGGTATCTTCCGCCCCGTCGAGCAGGAAATATTCGCGCCCCATCAGCTTGCCGCCGCGAATGAAAAAAACCTGCACACAGGCATTGCCGTCATCGCGGGCGAAGGCAATCACATCCTCATCCACCATATCGGAACTGACCACCTTTTGCCGCTCCACAATCTGGTGGATGGCTTGAATCTGGTCGCGCAGCACCGCCGCTTTTTCAAAATCCAGCGCCTCGGCGGCGGCATCCATCGCCGATGAAAGCTGCTCCACCACCGGACGGGTGTTCCCGCCCAAAAAATCGCACAGCCCGTCAATCATCGCGCGGTATTCCTCCCGATTCACCACTCCAATGCAGGGCGCGGCGCAGCGCCCAATGTGATAATACAGGCACGCGCGGTCATCGTTGCCGTCAATATTGCGGGTGCAGGTCAGATACGGGTAGATTTTCCGCACCAGATCGAGCGTTTTGTACGCCGCCCACGCCGCCGTGTACGGTCCAAAATAGCGCGCGCCGTCGTTCTGCAATCGGCGGGTGGTGGTCACGCGCGGAAACGCATCCTGCCAGTGAACCTTAATGTACGGATAGCGTTTATCGTCTTTCAGC
The DNA here is from genome assembly GCA_964570315.1 of uncultured Anaerolineaceae bacterium. GTDB lineage: Bacteria > Chloroflexota > Anaerolineae > 4572-78 > 4572-78 > JANTHQ01. The sequence goes on from CAZMXX010000169.1 coordinate 2,337, forward strand.
CGGATATTGTATTTGGGCTGGTGCTTTTTGATGAGCGTATTTTCCAGCAGCAGCGCTTCCAATTCCGACCCCGCCACAATAAAATCAATCTCGGCGATGTCGCGCACCAAATGGCGGGTTTTGGCGTGCTCCTGCGCCGAAGCGTGAAAATACGAGCGCACCCGATTGCGCAAATTCACCGCTTTCCCGATATAAATAATTTTATCGTGGGCATTTTTGTACAAATACACGCCCGGTTTGGTGGGAATATTATTGAGTTTTTCCTGCAAGTCCGGTCGAATCATTTTAAAAGTTCACAGAATGTTTTTTTAGAGTATAATTGGGGTGATGAAAAATATCAAAGTGGCACACCTGTTTCAATGGACAATTTTATTTTTTAGCGGAATGATGTTGACCGCTTGCGGCGGGCGCGTCGCGGCGAGCGAACCCTCTTTTACGGCGGAAAACAACGGGGAGATGATAGCTTTCATCACCGCTACCCCACCCCCGCCGACTGCTACCGCCGTGCCGACCGCCACCCGCGCGCCAACGGAAACTCCCTCGCCCACCGACACGCTCACTGCCGTGCCGCCTTCGGCAACCCCCGTCCCGCCGACCGCCACCGCTTCCGCCACCGTTGCCACCCCGCCGACCCGCACGCCGCGCCCCACCGCGCCGTCGGGCTTGTATGCCGGTTCGGGGGTGCCGGCATTCCCCGCCACCCGCATCGTCATCCCCGCGCTGGGGATGGATGCGCCGGTGCAACTGGCGCCCATTGTGGGCGAAACGTGGGATGTCAGCGCGCTTGAGCAATCGGTGGGGCATTTGGAAGGGACAATCAGCCCCGGCGAAGCGGGGAACATCGTGCTGGCGGGGCACGTTACCCTCGCCCCGGACGGGCGCGCGGGTCCGTTTTATCGGCTGGGCAGCCTGCAACCCGGCGACGTGGTGACGGTGTATCGCGGCGGGGAAGCGTTTTTGTATCAAATTGACGGGCTGGCGACGGTTGCCCCCACTGATGTGCAGGTGGCGTATCCCACCCGAAATGCGCGGCTCACATTAATCACCTGTCAGGACTACGACGGGGCATTATCGGCGTATACCAAGCGGTTGGTGGTGTTTGGACATTTGGTTGATAATTAAAATAATATTTGGTTGGAAAATTGAAAAACCATTTGATTCTGGCAAAATTATGAGGTACAATGTATAATAATATCTCAATTGCCTGTACCCAATCTAAAGCATAGCAACCGTGTAGTAAGCAAAGCTGCAACATTCACCTTGTAGGAGGCAACCTTCATGGACATTATAAAAGTGTCAGCCAAATCACGCTCAACATCCGTAGCTGGGGCAATTGCAGGCGTTATCAGGGAAAACGGGCGCGCTGAAGTTCAGGCGATTGGCGCGGGAGCAGTGAATCAGGCGATAAAAGCAACAGCCATCGCACGGGGATATTTGACGCTTGATGGCATTGATGTGGTGTGCATCCCATCGTTCACGGAAGTTGAAATTGATGGACAAGAACGCACCGCCCTTCGCTTTGTGGTGGAACCGCGCTAATTTCAGCCTTAAAAAATAGATAGCCGCGAAACACACCCGGACAATCGCAGTTTTTTGGTGATTGGTTGGCGTGTGTTTCGTGGCTATTGTGTTTTTAAATCAGTTTGATTTTTGCCCTTTGTTGCGCGGTTTGCGCCGTCGGCGGCGGCGTTTCTTCCGTTTCGGTTTCTCCGCCGATGTTGGAGCGTTTTTGGTGGTGGCGGGCGCTTTTTGGGTGGCACGTTTTTCAGTGGTAACTTTCAGCGGTTCCGAGGGTATTTGAAATTCGGGCAGGGCATCTTCAACGACGGGTTTCTTCGGGGTGGGGGGCGTTTGTCCTTCCGGCGCCAAATCGTCCACGGGCAGTTCGATGCGTTTGCCGCCCTCGAATTTCACAATTGCCTGCCGCCCCAGAATGTTCAGCCCTTTGATGATGCCGTTGCCGTGTTCCGCATGGACAACGCGGGAGCCGGTGCGCGGCAGCGATTTCCGCGCTTCGGTGTAGGTGTCGTTTTCGTATGCCAAACAGCACAACAGCCGCCCGCACACGCCGGAAATTTCGGTGGGGGCGAGGGGAAGCTGCTGGTTTTTCGCCATGCGGATGGACACGGGATGAAATTCGGTGAGCCAACTGGAGCAGCACAGTTGCCGCCCGCATCGCCCGTACCCGTCGAGGATCTTCGCCTCATCGCGCGCGCCGATTTGCCGCATTTCCACTCGCGTGCGGAACACGCGCACCAAATAGCGCACCAGTTCCCGAAAATCCACTCGTTGCTCGGCGGTGAACAGAAACAGCAGCTTCGATCCGTTGTACGAATATTCCGCCCGTACCACTTTCATCGGGAGCTTCAACTCCGCCGCTTTCCGGCGGCATTTCTCCATCGCGTCCGCTTCTTGGGCGCGGTATTTTTCCATGTTCATCAAATCAAGCGGGGTGGCTTTCCGCAAAATCGGCTTGAGTTCCCCTTTGGCTTCATCGCCGCTGATATTTTTGGCTTCCATTGATACCCAACCCAGCTCTTCGCCACGGCTGGTTTGCACAATAACCGGGTCTTGATACGCCAGCGGTTCGTCGCTCTTCGGCGGTAAAAAATAGTATGTTTTGGTGACAGGTTTGAATCGCACTCCAACAACAGTCGGCATGGTATATTCCTCTAATTAATTCAGGCGCGGCAAATTCAGCAGCAGCACCTCATAATTCAGTCGTTTGTTCACATTATAATCAAAATTTTGCAGTGTAGTTTTCAGCTCAACAATAGCCGCCATAATTTGCGAAAGATTGAGTTGTTGCGCGAAGGTGCGCACGGTCTCTTCCGCATCAATATTTACAATATAGGATGAAATATCATTGTGTGCCAACAGCACGTCGCGCCACCACGTCAGCCATAAATCCAGTATTTCGGTGGATGATTGGTTCTGTTTGGCGAGCGTTTCGGCGTATGCCAGCCGCGTCGCCGGTCCCGCCCGCAGAACGGAGACCATATCATCCAGCCACGCCTGCCGGGTGGCAAGCACTTCCGGCGCGGAGAGCGCCCGCACCGCCCAGCCGGGACGCCCGTGCGCCAAATGGCTCAACCGCCGAGCTTCCGCCGCCGGGGTATGGTATTGCGTTTGCAGCAGGTGGTCAATGCGCTCGGTGGGGACGGGGCGCAAGCCGATGATTTGACACCGGGAGACGATGGTGGGCAACAATCGGCTGGTTGCGCGCGCCGTCAGCAGCAGCATAACATGCGCCGGGGGTTCTTCCAGTGTTTTCAGCAGCGCGTTGGCGGCGCCGGTGGTGGCGCGGTCAAAATCTGCCAGAATGGCGATTTTATAGCGGCTGGTGTGGGGCTTCAGCGAAAGGTCGTGCTGGAGGTTGCGGATTTGCTCAATTTTGATGGCATCGGTTCCGGAGGCGTCGGGCGCGTCCATCACCAGCACGTCGGTGTGGTTGCCCGCGATGATTTTTCGGCATGGCACACACGTTCCGCACGGTTTTTCCGTGGCGGTACAGTTGAGCGCCATCGCCAGCGATTTCGCCAGCGTCGCTTTGCCCACCTGTGGTGTGCCGGTGAACAATATGGATTGGGGAAGATTTTGGGTGCTGATGGCGCGTTCCAGCAAATCAATTGCCCAATCATGCCCCAAAATCAGTTCTTTTAATCGAAAAGTCATTGTAACGGTTGGTTACTCAAAGATTGGTCTATCCGTACCGACCTATGATTTTACTCGTGATGGGGCATCTTCACAAATAAACTGCGGGTGTCGCAGAATTAAGGTTGCGAAGATTGGGTCGAGGGTCCAACTTGGTACACGTTCTGCCACGGGCGATACCGGCTGAAGATGGTATCTTCATGGATGATGGTGTCGCCTTCTTTTACCGTGCGGTAGATGGTCACGTCCAACCCGTCTTTTGCCCAGTCAATCTGCCGCTTTTCGCCCGGCTTCAGCGACGGGTCAACTTGAATCACGTCGGGACCGTGCGGAACCCGATTGCTTTCAATCGGGTCGGACAAAATGACGGTGCGGTTCGGCGATGTGCCGTAAAATGCAAAAGTGACGGTTCCCGCCTGCAAATCGGTGTAGGTTTGCACCAAAATGTAGCTGTCGGTGTCGTTGCGGAATTTGAAATCAACATCGGGTGTGTAAATGGTCGCGTCCAGCCCCGGCACACTGCCCGTTTCGTACCAGCTCACCCGATATCCGTGTGCCCAGCGTTCCACAATCTCAAACCCGCCGAAGAGCGCGGCGCGGAAGGCGGTGGTGCTCACCTGACACACCCCGCCGCCGATGCCCACCGCCGTGCGGTCTCCCTGAATGATGAGCGATGCCACAAAGCCGTTTTCCGCCGTAATATCGCCCACATATTTGTTGAACGAGAAAATTTCGCCGGGAGGGATGACCACGCCGTTGAATTTTTCAGCGGAAACTTTGATGTTCTGCATTCGGTCTGCGGACGAGCCTTTAAAATAGGTGGTCGCGCTGCTCACCAACTCTTTGATGCCCAGCCGTTCCGGGTACTCGGATGATACGGCAGGCTCAATAACTGCCACGGGGAGCGCCAGCCGGTGTGCCGTTGGATTGTCCCACACTTGCTGCATCATCGCCACGGCTGCCGCCACATCGAGCTGGTAGCCCGTTTGGCTGGGGATGATGGGGGTGAGCGCATACGTCACCGGATTGAGTTGGAACCACGCATCCACCGGGTCGCGGTTGATTTCTGCCGCTAAATCGAAGAAATATTTCGCCACCGCCGCTTCATCGAATGACACGGTCATTGCGCCGTTTTTGGGGGCGATGACGACCATTTCCGCCAACGTTTCCGGCGCAATTGACCATTCCCGCCCTTCAAACGTGAAGACGAGGGGGGCACTGAGCAGGGTTTCCAGCTTTTGGCGGGCGGGTTCCACCACCGAGATAGCGGGGTCGGTAGCGGGTGCCGTGAGGGCGATGGGCGTGGTGTCGCGGGTCAGAATCGCGTGGCGGATGGCGTCGCGGGTGGCTTCTACGTCAACCGTGAAGCCCGGTTCCGCCGCCGTTGCCCTCACCGTGGTGCCGTCCAGCCACAGCCGGGCATCTCTGGGGGGGCGGTTCAGTTCTGCCGAAATGCGCATCAGCGCGCTGTTGGCGGGTCCGGTATCGAAATTAATGATGGGGACGATGTTCACGGGGTTTTTGAAAGTTTCCCATTGAACGCGCATATCTTTGAGGAGACTCCCCTGCCGCCCGACGGCAAAGGCGCGGTTCACCGTGTGCGCCACGTCGATTCGCGCGCCCAACTCTTCCGCGGAAAAGGTGAACGCCCCCTGCTCGGTGGTGAGGGTGATGGGCTGGCTCAACAGCGCCACCGATTGTTCCAGCGCCAACTGTTGGGCTTCCGTGCGCGTCATTTGTCCGGCATCCACCCCGCCGATGCTCACGCCGGGGTATAATCGGTGCAGAAAATATATCTGAAAACCCAGCACGCCGAAAATACCCGTGACCAGCACGGCTTGAAAGAAGATGATGATCGCCAGCAGGGTGTTCGGAACAGCTATTTTGGTGACTCTGCGTGAAAGAGAATACGCAGTGGAACTCATGAGACACTCCAAGAGATGACATAACTATTGTAGCAGGATTGGCGGTCAGATGCAAGGGGGATGATTCGCGGGGTGCGCTTCGGTTTTTAGGCAACATTTAACCCGGAAATGAATTTCCGGGCTAAAAGCCCAAGCCGACTTAAGTCGGCTT
>CAZMXX010000170.1:0-7974 GCA_964570315.1 uncultured Anaerolineaceae bacterium
TGGGCGCCAATTATTTAAAAATAAATATAAATATGATGCCCTTTCTCATAAAGATGGCCCAAAGGGTTAAGCATCGTGTAAGGATGAGAATTCGTAACCATCCAGAACGAAGTGATGGCCAGCAATGAAACCAGTAGCGGACATCACGTCTTTACCAGCTCTTCAGTACTCTTCACTGCATTAGGCAGGGAAGTACCTGACGAAAGCCACCCGGCGATTGAGGGTCGTTAGATGGTTTATTGATGTTCTTTTAAGGAAGATGAAACATGCCGCCACGTCCTCATAGTCCGGGTCATCGGCGTAGAGGTTCTCGATCTCGCTGAGCACCCGCTGGCGCTATCCTAAGAAGAAGGACCCGCCAGACTCCTATAATTTCATGGTCGTTCATAGAGCGGTTCTGATTTGTATCCACCTGCAGAGGAACATTCCGTAGTTATCTTCACCTCTCTTCGCTTAGAAAATGGTGCTCATATTGAATTGTCCCATCTTTCTTGTGCACAACAACTTTCACGGCTCCAGATTTTTTCTTGGCAATCCTTTTGGCTTCTTCGAGAGCAGCTTTCTTCGTCCTGTGATTGCTTATTATGCGATTGGCTTTCTTTCTAATGACACTCCATATCCCCTTCTTCCCTGGCAGTACGTGATATGTGACGGAGCGCAAGTCTTTCCGTTTTCCCTTGGCTTCTGACTTCCGCGCTCGTTCTCGACACCCTGGACACAGACAGGAGAACAACTCGCTAACATCCTCCGACACCATCTCCATGGAAGGTTCCTCGACAATCCTGCTGTCGAGAATCCGCTCTATTGCTCGCTCAAATTCGTCGGTGTCCAACACATACATACCACCTCGGGCTCCTTCAAAACCGCAGTTCAGCGCTGCCATTGCTTGCCCGACCTCAAGCGCCTCAACGATCTTCTTCTCGGAAGCTTTCTCTAACCCTCTGCTTCCGTTTGCACCAAGCTTATAAATGATTCCTGCAGTGCACCAGTCGCCAGCCCCAGCAGCGTCTCGAAATTCCTTTACCGAAAACGCGGATAGCCTTTTCCAATGCGCAGAACCTTTTTGGGTCCTTAATTTATATCTAATACCGCCTTCTCCTAACGTCTCAATAATGAGAACAGGACCATTGATAGATTGAATAGCCGCTTCCTCACGAATACGATCATTGGCATACTTAACGATGTGACTAACCTTAACTGCCTTATTAAAGAGATCGTTATCTTTGATTCTAGGCGGCTCAAAAACAACAAGCGCACCCGCCGCCTTTGCCTGTGAGGCCAGTTCTAATGCCGCAGGGGACACCCTGTCAAAATAAAAACAATTCACAGCTGAGAGTTGCGAAACCGCGCGTTTTGCGCTACTCAAAAGAATTGGTCGATATCTTGGTAGCCATGTCCCACAATTTGGACAAACCCAGAAGAACCGATGGGTTCGAACACCATCGGCACTCACGCGGATTTGCTCTACAATAATGGGGGTAGAAACCCTAGCATCCAACTCTACAAAGCTGTGATCAACACCAAACTGCTGCCAGTCCTCCAAGATTTTTTGCGCGGCTTCGTCCTGGCCCAGCCTGGCGAGGGGCACTGCCCGCCAACCAAGATATGACAGAATCGTAAGGACATTCCCGCAGGAACCCCCAGCCCACATGCGTGGGGGGACAGCAGAATCTCCATTGAACACTATATCGAGGGCAACCAACCCTGTACCAGCGCATACTGGCCGGGGACTCGCAACAGGGAAGATTCTCCTATCCATCGTAACACTCCCCTGCCAACCATAAGCTGAAAAGTTCTTCGTTTCCTTTCGGCAACTCGTCTTCTTTTATCACGTAACCGTGAGATTCAATGTGGGCAATTCCAACCATATAGTCAGCCTTTTTCGCTTCGTACGCAGCCAATAGAGCCCCGATGGAAAGGAGCTTGCTTGAGATTGCTGAGATAACAATCTTGCAGCCACGCAAGGGCTTAAGTGCGCAATCGTAACGCTGAATGGTTCGGTATATTTGCCTGTAGGTCTCAAAAGGATTGTGTTCGCATGAATAGATAATATTTTGTGGTTCAACTCGCAGGCGATCAAAAAGCAATTCTTGGTATTCTAACAACAAATCATCTCCCCGCCGGGGATTGCGTGAGGGCGACGGCAACACAGGACATATTTCGTCCGGCTTCACGTGATCATATATCCTAACGAGTTGGATCTCCTTCCCTTCTCCAAGCACGGGAATCCACACGATAGGAATTCCCGCAGTGGCTTCCCGTTCCAAGGCACTCGAAAACCCGTGAAGATAAGTTGCTGTCTCATCGATCCCTTCCTCCTGAATCATCTTGTCGATTCCAACATCCTCGGCCACTGTTACATGAAGATTCACTTTCCGGTCACAGTCCTGCAAATTGTCGATTTCGTAAAGCAACTTGGCAAGCAACGGAAAGTATATACTTCGCGGTAGTGCACTGATGTCAACGATAACATCCGTATAGCTGGAGAGTATGGAGTCTCCATCAACAATCTCGGACGCACGTCGCGCTCCAATTCGCCTGCCGTCATCGGACCACATTGGAATGGTGACCGGTTGTAACCTGCCCTTGCCATTTAACAAGGCCTCTAGGGTAAGCCTGTTTTCGTTGACTCGGTCCTTGTACTTCTTAGAAGGTGAATGAGCCCCTTCATTGAACTCGACCAGAAGGCATTCCCTCTTACCTGAACCGCCGGCGTTAAGTATCGCTTTGATCCCGGTACACATGCGGGGATCAAAGCCTAATCCGAGAATGAAAAGCACATCTCTATTGCCTTCCCTGAGATAATCCTCCCAAAAAGAATCAAATTCAGGACCTTTGAAGTTGAGATAGTGTTCCCACCGAGGTCGCCTTTGTGCAGAAACTGTCATGAGAACATCCCCCCGTTCCTCCGTGGTGGGGCGAAACCCTTATCCAGCCAACTACATAATTCTCTCAAGCTTTTTTCTCGCCAGCCACCATATTGCAGAGGGAGCCCAAAATGGACACAAAGCATACGGTTAAGATTCAACACCATCCAATACTGGCCTTTGCATTTTTGATTTAATGTAACCTCAAAAAGGTTGTGTGCTATGCACGATGACATAACCCGAGACAAGCGCAGAAGCGATTCGTCTTTCTTTAGGAATTTCTGATCACTTAGCTTTTCTCGATCTGACATGGAAATAGCGATTCCCGTAACCCCCGGTGCATAGGGAGCGTTAGGTTTATCCGTCTCCCACCTGGCGAGTTTCCCGACCGCTTCGAGGAACTTGCATACTTCGGTCCCGTGTCTTATTTGTTGTGGAAGCTTCGTCCACCTGTCTTTGATAGCCTTCTTTAGTATGCGTTCCTGGGATGCTGGCCTAAGCTGTCCTGACCGCTTCAATAGGACAGCAGAAACCGATTCCTCAAAGAGGTCTCCTGCTAGCCATAGGAATTGCTCTATGTTCTTTGAGGCCATTGTGGCAAGCCGTGAGAGACCATAATAATACGGTATCTTGAATTCGCGACAATAGAACAACTCGGCTGCCGCCTGGACAGCTGAAACATCATTGCGTTGTAACTCTTCTGCGCTTAACGGCATGTCAACCAGTGTCATTTGCGCTTTGCGTATATCTCTATCAATAAGGATTTCTAGGGTACGCCATGCGATTGCGATTTCGCGCTCGCTACCTTCGTAATTTTCTCTCTCTTTAATCCACTCCACATACCGTTCTTTGCCTGCGGCTTTTTCTCGAACTCGATCAGCAACAATTTGCGCGCCCTTACGAAACTGATCTTGCCATTCTGTTCCGTCAAGTGATTCCTGCAGGCATTCAGCAAATGAACCGATTTCAACGTCCTTCGCATCGCGCGCTCTTCGGTCGGCTACATTCGCAACTACTTTTTCGAAACGCTTTCCAGCGCTCCCTCGCCAGTAATCCTCAATAGTGATAATACGGTCGTAATCCCTCCCGCTTGAGGCACCAGAGAAGAGTAGCTCCTCTACGTCTAATGCTTCAAGGCGCTCTGCGATCCAGACCGTGATGAGAAAACGATTTGATATTATTTCGTCAAGAAGGAAGCGCCGCTGGCTAGATGTCAGACGATGAACATCATCTAGCATCAACAGCACTCGAGTAACAATGGGCTCACCATCAAGCTTTAAAGATCGTGCGGTTATCCACTTCAGCGAAAGCAGAGAATCGTGTCCTGGGAGGCTTGCGTCTGTTAATGGAGCGAAACTATCAAGAGCTTCGCAGACGCTTTTTTCCAACTGCATTGCCCAGTCGTATAACTCCTGACCGTTCGAAGGTAGGGGTAGTGCCGTGGGACGTAGGTCAGCCCCATCCAAATCAATATCCACGGCCTTCAGATCTTGAGGGAAAGATAGATTTTTTAATAACAATGCGCCTTGCAACGCCGATAGAACGAAACGTGCATTAAGTAGAGACAGAAGTAGGCGCTGTTTCCTGCCACAGTCTATGTCCAGGTCATCTAGAGTAGCGTAGCTCTGGGAACAGCTGAGAAGCACTCCGAGGACACACGGACCTTTCTCGTCAATGGCATTAATAGACTTGAGGCGGCGAAAGAGATCCTTGGAGTAGTCTCTCGTTCTGAGTGCGTGGACAGTCAGGAGTGAGCGAGGCGTAAAGAGTCGAAACAACGAGGTCTTTCCTCCGCCTGGCGCACTCCTGATGATTTGAGGCTTTTCCCAAAGTTCGTCAACTCTCAGTATGTCCAGTACGTCAGGACTAAAAAGGCGCACAAAAGTCTCGTCGGATTCAATGTGTTCCGAAGCGCGAAGCCTGAAAGGATTTCGTGGCTCCCTCATGTTTCGCTCCTATGTCGGCTAATCCTTGGGAAGAGACCACGAACCTTATGTTGCTCTGGGTTGGCCCAGAGTAAGAAAACGGAATTGTTCGGTGTATTATGACTGAGCACTACAGGTAGCCCGCAGCCAGCAAAACCTCGTTTGACATCCTTTCCGCCTTTCTTCGTGTGTTCATCCTCCGCGTTTGGATCATAATATGATTCTGTTAACGCAAGAAACTCGCTGTCAGATGCATCACTCAAAGTGAGATCATTAGCGAAATATTGAACAATCTGAATACCCCAGTCGATTTTCGTTCCCTTGAAAAGCTCGCCCAGGGCTCTTTCAAGATGCACTCGAGTTTGCTCTGTTGCAACGTAGAGCAAAATGCCTATGTATAAATCGTTAAAATTGACAAGGGAACCAAGACCGGTCTCTGAAGTAGAAAGCTGTTTATAGAATTTCGCAATCTTTCCGGCGAAGGGTTCCTGAACATTCGCCCTGCGTAGGTAACTAAGTCCACTTCCTGAAAAATCATCAAGCAAGAAAATCATGCGGAAATACGCTTCCGTGCTGCTCTCTTCTGTCTCCAAAATCGAGGAAAGATCCATTTCTAGCTCCTTGCGTACACTCGCAGCCTTTTCCGGAGACAATTCATATGTCTGCCATATTTGTTCGTGGCTTAACTCAGGATTGCTCCGGCGAAATACGTCGATGCGTGCTCCGTCGCTAAGTCCAAGAAACAAGCATTTTCGGCGAAGCACACGATATTCAGGGCTTTGGATGATTTTCCGAACATATATTGGTGCGATACGCAGCGTTTCGGCCGCACGTTGGATTAGGAGAGGGCGAATATGGTCAGGATATGCGACGGACACGAAATGAGCCATCTCAGCGTTGGAGAAGAAAATAAGCCGCTTCTTCACGAACTCGTAAGCAACGTTGCGCTCGGACTTAGTCCTGAACTGGTTTAACCATAACGCAAGACTCTCGACAAATCGCATCCCTGGAGCGAATTGTTGGTACTCGTCGTATTTGAAGGCCGCCATAGCTTGGAGCAACGGACGTTCGCGCGCCACATCCTCGGGTGTCCATTGCATTACTTGCGCCAACAGGCGTTCTGCGAGAGCCTCCCTCATCGGATTGCCCTCCTTGAATGGCGCAGGTTAAAGGTTATGCCACCATTGGTCGCATCCATACATCTGAAATAGAACAGGGTTGCCTGGACCCCTCTGTAACCAGCGGGGGCGAGATTCCAGCAGAGTGTTGAATCGAGAGATACCTCGTCGACGCTCAGAGAAAAGGGCGTCTGCAGCAAATCGCAGTCATTGCCCGGCCATGCTCCCTTATCTCCTATACAGAGAATTGGAGCATCGGAGGCTATCCTGAACCCTGTCTTGACTGAATCCACAACCCTTATTTTTGAAATGCCTGGCGCAAGGATATCGACAGAGTGATCGGATGCTACAACTCTAGTACCCTTAGTGCCGTATTGGTGGATCAGCGCATTAATAGCCGTCCATATAGCATCTAAGCGGACAAGGGAGGAGGCTTCTATGGATATCTGATACTTTCGAACGGTTATCTTGCAGATGTTGGAAATATCCTCATGGCACAACAAAGCGTCCGCTAATGGCGCTAAATCGGGGCAGGTAACATCACTGCCATCAGGTACAGCGTCATCGTGTAGGTCAGCACATTCAGCACCGTTGTAGTAACCAACTATGATTTGTTGCCATAAAGAGGACGGGATTGCTTGACGTAGCGACTCACGGACCGACTTCCCACGCCCGGTCGCTATTCCTATCGGAACTCCTGCTTTCAGAACCCGGATAAGCTCCTTGGCGACGCCAGCGTCAATACCAGAGAATCTTTGTTCTGGAGCACATAAGGTTCCGTCGTAATCAAACACAATAGCAGCAAACACATTCTGTTGAAGCTTGCGGACAAAACGACGGTGCTGACGCTTGAGACCGCTTAAGTAGTTTTCCGAAGGTTCAAGAATCTGTTGGATCTTGCGCTTAACCGCAATGTCTAGCTTTCGCTCTTGTTTGAGACGTCTCAATCCGCGCAAGTGATATATCTGGCGACCAAATGTCGGAACTCCGGGCCTTCCAGGATCAATAGCGCGGGCTTCTCCGGCGACAGCTACAAGATGGAGGACGGTCGCCAAAGCAGCGATTGGAGCGTAGATGCCACGATTTGAAAAGTCAAGATGAACTACTGGTATGTTCTCGGGGAGGAGAGCGAGCGTCTTATGAGCTAGATGCTTCTCATCATCTACGGATAAGGCCAAGACAGCCGATGCAATACCGCGTTTGGCCAGCCAGTGGTGTCGACCATGTGCAAAATTACGATAGTCTGCTAACAGCACAGGGCCTAAAGCTGCCTCTGTAAATTTAGATTCTAGATCGAATGCAGCCGGTTGGGTGGAAGGCCCAAAAAGCACAATGAGGTTCTCTCGTGTCCAGAGGGGAGCACAGAGATCTCGGAGTTTGGATAAGAAGGAAGTCATTGATCCATCATGCTGGAGTAAATCGGAAATGGTCTTCGGGGAGGAGTCGTTACATGAAAAGATACTTTGATATGCGCGAATCATTAACGTGGCAAATGCAAGCAATGAATTGGTCGCAAGGAATCCATCTCGTCCAGAAGGAAGGTCGAATTCGAAGATGTCAGTGTACCTATAGTTACAGGCGTATCGTACAAGCGGGCTACCTGTCTTGGCGCATGTTACGAGGAGATGTTTGGGCTCTTTGATGACCGTCTCTTTGATAGCGTCATTAATGTCTGCATTCCTGCCGCCGGCGCTCAGGAACCAGAAGCAACTCTGCCTTGGAACAGAGAGGTTGACCGCCTCCAAAGGAGTAATGGCTTTTGCAAACTGTTTGGCTAGCCGCTGATGCAAATAAGCAGCTAAATGTGCCGCAGAAAGAGAACCTCCTGACCCGACCGCATATAGCGGGAACGCGGACGCTGAGATTATGGAAGACCGCAGCGCTGTGATATCCATTGCCATCACAGCGGCAAAAGTCTTCTCGAGCTGCTGCAATTCTTTAACGTACGGCTTTCCCAATGGGTGCTCCTTCCAGAGTGAATTTGAGCCTTTTCCAGGCTAATCGTGTCAGTTCTATCACAATGCCACCTCCAGGCACGCCAGCAGCTTAGACGAGTAGGACGCC
>CAZMXX010000171.1:0-7945 GCA_964570315.1 uncultured Anaerolineaceae bacterium
CCCTTGAACTCTTCGAGTGCCGCCTCGATCCTTGGTTTCAGGGCGGCGTCGAGGACTTTCTTGTCCGCGAGTGTCTTCAGAACATCGGCGTGTCTTGACTCGAAGAACGTGTAGAGTTCCTGTTCGTAGCGGACGAGGTCCGAGGGCGGGTACTCGTCCACGTAACCGTTGGTGGCGGCGAAGATGACGATAATCTGCTTTTCCACTGGGAGCGGCGTGTACTGGTTCTGCTTGAGGATTTCGACGAGGCGTTCGCCCCGGGCGAGCTGGCGCTGCGTTGCGGGGTCGAGGTCTGAGCCGAACTGCGCGAAGGCTGCGAGCTCGCGGTACTGGGCGAGTTCGAGCCTCATTGTGCCTGCCACCTGTTTCATGCCCTTTACCTGCGCGCTGCCGCCCACACGGGAGACCGATAGTCCCACGTTGATGGCCGGCCTGATGCCCGAGTAGAAGAGGTCACTCTCGAGGTATATCTGTCCGTCTGTGATGGAGATGACGTTAGTGGGGATGTATGCCGAGACGTCCCCTGCCTGTGTCTCGATGATTGGGAGCGCTGTAAGCGAACCCCCGCCGAGGGCGTCGCTGAGCTTCGCGGCCCTCTCGAGTAGCCTCGAGTGGAGGTAGAATACGTCTCCGGGGAAGGCCTCGCGGCCCGGAGGACGGCGCAGCAGGAGCGAGAGCTGGCGGTAGGCCACGGCGTGCTTGGAGAGGTCGTCGTAGATGATGAGGGCGTGGCGTCCGCTGTCGCGGAAGTACTCTCCCATGGAGCACCCGGAGTAGGGGGCTATGAACTGGAGCGGCGCGGGGCTCGATGCCGTCGCAGCGACGATGACGGTGTATTCCATGGCCCCGTGCTCTGTGAGTTTCTTTACTATCTGCGCCACCGTGGACTGCTTCTGTCCTATGGCGACGTATATGCAGAAGACATCGAGTCCCTTCTGGTTGATGATGGTGTCGATGGCGATGGCGGTCTTTCCTGTCTGGCGGTCGCCGATGATGAGCTCTCGCTGGCCGCGGCCAATGGGTATCATGGCGTCAATGGCCTTGATGCCTGTCTGGAGGGGCTCCTTGACGGACTTTCTCGCCACGATTCCCGGGGCCTTTATCTCGATTCTCCTGTTGGTGGAGGACTCTATGGGGCCCTTGTCGTCGATGGGGTTGCCAAGGGGGTCCACCACGCGGCCCATGAGGGACTCGCCAACAGGAATCTCGACGATACGGCCTGTCCTCTTTACAGTGTCGCCTTCCTTGATGGCCACGTCCTCGCCGAGGACGGTGACGCCCACGTTGTCTTCTTCGAGGTTCAGGACCATGCCGTAGAGACCTGCCGAGAACTGTACCAGTTCTCCGGCCATGGCCTTCTCGAGGCCGTAGATCCTGGCGACACCGTCTCCCACGGAGAGTACGGTGCCTACCTCCTGTATGTCCACCTCTTTCTCAAAGCCCTCTATGCGGGCCCTGATAAGGTTGCTTATCTCCTCTGCGTTTATCATCTTCTCCCACCCCTTGAAAGTGATTTCCCGTTATTTATATGCTTTGGCGACTCTGTCTGCTCGCCCCGCCCTTCCGGCCCCTTCTTCGGTGTTAAGGCCATAGAGGGTCATATCCCTTCAGAGAGCCTTGTCTTCAGGAGTTCTAGCTGGGTCCTGATGCTCCCATCGATTATGGTGTTGTCGAGGCGGATGACGAGGCCTCCGATGAGCGAGGGGGTACGTGTGAAGGCGAGGACAACGTCCTTGCCTGTAATCTCCTGTAGCCGCGTCTTGACCTCTGAGAGTACTTCTTCGGGTAGTTCCGCAGGGGCCTCTATGGTGGCCCTTATCTTACCGGCCCTCTCGTCGTGGATGCGCGAGTAAGTGGTCGATATGTCGGCGATAAGCCGGATGTGCCTTGTCTCGACGAGTATGTCCATGAATTTTTCAACTGCCGGGCTGTTTTTGGCGGCGCGGCATATGTCGTTCATGAGGGCGAGCCTCTCCTTGAGTTCGTTCATGGGGTTCAGGAGGGCGGGCGCAAGGGCCCTGTTCTTGCGAAAGATGGTTGCGAGGTCCTTGAGGTCCTCGCCGTACCTTGCCGCCTCACCACGGGCAATGCCCACGTCCATGAGGGCTCGGGCGAGTTTCCTGACTGTTGCGGTGTCTTTCATCTAATCCTGTTAATAAAGGCCCCTCAGTTGAGCCTGAGGTTGGAGATGTAGTTCCTTATGAGGCGCTGCTGATCCTCTGGCCCAAGTTCCTTCTCGAGTAACTCCGCGGCGAGTTTCACCGCGAGGTCTGCCACCTCTTCACGGATTTCGATCTTCGCCTTTTTAATCTCCTGGTCAGCGGTTATCCTGGCCTGCCTTCTTATCCTCTCCGCGGCCTGTGTCGCCTCTTCCATGATGCGCGCCTTTTCCGCCTCGCCCTCTGCCCTGAGTCCTTCGATTATGGAGGCGAGTTTCGATTCGAGGGCGTCGAGGTCCTGTCTGTACTTCAAGGCCGCCTGCTCGGCCTCTTCCTTTGCGCGCGAGGCCTCGGTTATAGCGTCCCTTATGTCAGACTGTTTCTTCTCTATGGCCTTGCTGAGGAACTTTTTCCATACATAGTACAAGCCCCCTGCGAGGAGGAGGAAGTTGAGTACCTTCCAGATGTCAATGACGTGCCCGCCCTCCTCGGCATGCTCCGCGGCCCTTGCCATGAGGGGAAGGGTGGTGAGGATGCCTGTGATGAGGAGGATGGCGAGTTTTCTCTCGAGGAGCCTCGAGGCAATCTCACGGGATATGGACCTCGTCTCAGGGGTCAGTTCCTTGAGGGCCGCGTCCTTTTCTTCAGATATCTTCTCCCGCATGCGGGATATCTCTTCAGAGGCCTCAAGGCCTGCTGCCTCGATGAGCTTTTTTTCTTCCTCGAGGGCCTCTTGCTTCAGTTCCTGCCTTGTCTCGCCGCCCTTGAGGCGGGCCTCGTGGAGTTTTTTCTCATAGGAGAGGCGTCCCTCCTCCACCTCTTTTCTGATATTTTCCGCCTTATCAAGGGTCCCGACCGTGAGGCGCTTCCTCTCGTCCATGACCTTCTGTACTGGCCTGAAGAGAAATTTGTTGAGGAGGTAGAGGAGTACGAGGAAACCGATTATCTGGTACAGGATGGTTATATCCAGCGATAGCATCGGAGTTTTCTCCTGATAGCAAAGGGGAGTTGCCCGCACTCCCCGGCATTGACACAGCGACTTGAGAAAATATGGAGATTAATCTCGGAATTCCTAACATATACGCCGAGGAATTGTCAAGATAATAATGGAGAATATGGGGCAGGCGGGCACCCGCGGGGCATGTGGTTTTGTCTTTGTCCGCCGGAGGCCTCTAAAGAGGGCCCTGGCGTGGCTGGTGAGGTGGCCGGAGGGGAGAGGCATGGGAAGTGGGCCAGGGCTTGGGCAGGGGCATGAGGAAAAGGCCGTTACCAGCGGTTTCCCGTTCAGATGCCCCCGCCGACGACTATCTCCGGTATCCTCAGCGTGGGCTGGGCGTCTGCCACGGGCACGCCCTGCGCGTCTTTCCCGCAGGTCCCGATGCCAAAGCCGAGGTCAGAGCCCACCATGTCTATTTTTTTGAGTATTTCCGGGCCGTTGCCGGTGAGGGTGGCGCCACGCACGGGTTCAGAGGGCCGGCCCTTTTCTATGATGTAGCCCTCCGTGACCTCGAAGACAAAGTCGCCGTTCACGGTGTTCACCTGTCCGCCGCCCATCTTTTTTACGAGGAGCCCCTTTTCAAGGGAGCGGACTATCTCTTCTGGCCGCGAACTCCCAGGCGCTATCATGGTATTCGTCATCCTCGGTATGGGGCGGAAGCGGTAAGACTGGCGCCTCCCGTTGCCCGTGGAGGAGACCCCGGCCTTCATGGCGCTCAGCCTGTCGTGCATGTACCCCTGGAGCACGCCGTCCTTTATGAGCGTGGTCCTCTGCGTGGGGGTGCCCTCTTCGTCGTAGAAGGCGCTGCCCCGTTTGAAGGGTATGGTCCCGTCGTCGATGACCGTTATGAGGGGCGAGGCCACTACTTCGCCTATCCTCCCGGAGTAGACGGAGAGGCCCGCGAGGGCGAGGTCCGCCTCGAGGCCGTGGCCCACGGCCTCGTGTATCATCGTCCCCCCGGCCTCGCTGGAGAGGACCACGGGCATGGCCCCCGCGGGCGCCCTCCTGGCCCCGAGCATCTGCACGGCCCTACGGGCCGCCCTCATGCCCACTTCCTCTGGGGGCGTCTCCTCGAATATCTCGAGTCCCACGGCCCCGCCAAGGGGCTCGTACCCTGTCTGGAGGGTCCCGCCCTCGGTGGCTATTGCAGAGCAGAAGAAGATCACGCCGGTCTTTTCTTCCTCCACCCACTGGCCGAGGGAGTTGACGACCACCATCCTCCGCGTAAAGTCGCTGTACAGGGCCTTTACCTGCGTGATCCTCCGGTCTACACCCCTTGCCGCCCTTTCAGCCTCTCTGACTAGGGCTGCCTTGTCCGCGAGCCCGGCCTCTTCCGGCCTCTTCGTTATGTCAAAACCCCTGGCCCGTTCTTTTTTCATGACAGGGAATTCCCCGCCCGTGGACTCCTCTGCCACGCCCTTTGAGACCATGTCCGCGAGTTCCAGAAGCCCCTTGGCGCTCATGTCGCTGGTGTGCGCGTAGTAGGTCCTGAGCCCCGCGATGACCCTTATCCCGCAGCCGCGCTCAACGCCTGTTATGACCTTTTCTATCTTCCTGTCCTCGCATACTATGGAGGTCTTCACTGTCTCCTCCACGAAGATGTCAGAAAATTCCCCGCCGTGCCGGAGCGCGGCCTTCAGGACAGCGGCTGGGTCGAATGAGCGGCATAATTCCATTAAGGCCTCCTTGTCTGCCAGATATATATGTTATAGGGAAAGTCCCGTTGATTCACATGCCTTCAGGCGGTCCATGGACGGGCAGCTACTTTCATGGCATGCAAGTCTTTTAAAACATTAAGAAAAACTAAAACTACCTCCTTTTCTCCCCGTCCATTTATGGTTCAGGGGCGGATTATCAAGGTGTTACTTATATAAACGGGTACGCTGGAGTATATCAAGGGGGCCCTTCACCGTCAAGGAGGGCGAAGGGGTGGGAGGCGGCGGAGGGGGTGTCACCCCGGCCCCGGCACGCGTCCACGGGGCCCCTCAATTAGACCTTGCGCCAGAGGCCCCCTCCGTGGTAAAATATCAAAAATGGAACTATCTCCGGCCTTACCGGGGAGAGGTCCCAAGAGAGGGGCTGGATGCGGCGCGCGCTTCCACCTGAACGTCCTTGTCAAGAGTCTTTCCAACCCCGCTGATTTCCACCTCTGGCACGCGTCCAGATGCCCCGGCAGGGTAGACAAGAGGTCAAAGCCGGAAGATGAAAGTCCTTTTATTCAGCCTTTTAGCCGTCTTGCTCGCCGCGGGGTCCGCCCTTACCGGTTACTGCGCCACCACCACCGGCGGGGGGACTCCTTCCACTGCCGCGGGGTTCAGGCCCAAGCCAAAGAGCGGTTTCTTTACCGGTGTATATGATGTGGGCTCCGCGGCCAATGGCATAGGGTTCTCGAGGCACAACCTCGGCAAATACGGCGGCAACGAGCGCAGAGAGGTGACCTTTGACATCTGCGTGTACTGTCACACCCCGCACCGCCCCTCGAACAAGGGCGGCCCGCTCTGGTTGAGCAAGGCCGCCGCCTCGGCCAACTTCACCGCCTACGGCACGAGCATCAGGCGCTCGAAGATATCCACCGAGGGGCTCGGCTCCCCGTCCCTCGCCTGTCTCTCCTGTCATGACGGCTCAACCGCCTTTGACAACCTCGCCAATTCTCCGGGAAAGAAGAGAGAGCCCCAGAGAAAGACCCCGGCGTACTGGGGTCTCCTCCTTGACGAGACCAAGATGAATCAGTCCCTTGTGAGCACCCGGCTGAGGCTCGGTCCGCGTCTCACAAACGACCATCCGGTAAACATCCTCTTCAGGGGCGGACAGTACGCCTCGCTTCGGCCCAAGTCCACCATAATCAGCCGGATAAACCTTGTGGCCGGCCTTCGGACAACGAACGCGCTCTCAATTCCCAACCTCTGGTCCATAAAGGGTTTCATCTCCGACACGGCTACCATAGCAGACCTCCTGAGGGACGGGAGGATAGAGTGCTCGAGCTGTCATGACCCCCACTTCAACAACAAGAGCTGGGTGGAAGCGCGAAAGACATTTAAGGACTGGAATGACATGGACGGGCTCTTCCTCAGACGCGTGGGGGGGAATTTTGCCTCTGGCGTCTGCAGGACGTGCCATGGCAAATAGTCCCTCTTTATAAGTGGGCCGGTATCTTTGATAGCAAGGATCTTCCGAATAATTCAGTGACGGCAAGGGAAAGGCTTGTTTTTTCTTTTCCTCACATTTCCAAGCAACATGAGAGTCTTGAAGATTACGGGCATGCCTCTGCCGCGGGAAAGTCCGGTTCAATCAGACTTTCCTTTATATTATGCCTCAGCCGCTCAAAATCTTGACCGCTCATCCTCCCCGCGTAGAGAGACGCGGGATAATGTCGCTGGCCCCGGTCATGGCGCGGGGCCGTTTTTCAGATGGATTATCGAGACGAAACCCCCAATGCAGGAAGGCTCCCTTACAGGGACAGGGTAGAGGCCGGGAGAGTCCTTGCCCGCTCCCTTGAGACATATGCCGGGTCATCTCCCCTTGTGCTTGGGCTGCCGAGGGGTGGGGTGATACCTGCGGCAGAGGTGGCACGGGCCCTCGGCGCTGACCTCGATGTATTTTCTGTGGCGAAGCTCGGGGCCCCTGGTAACCGTGAATTCGCCGTCGGTGCGGTGAGCGAGACCGGCGAGGTGTACGTCGACAGGTCCGCCATCATGGGCGCAGAGGACGCCGGGGCATGGATCGAAGAAGAAAAGGCAAGGGCACTCAAGGTGATGAGGGAGAGGCTCGATAAGTACAGGGCCGTCAGGGAGAGGGTGCCTGTAGAGGGCAGAAACGTTATCATAGTCGATGACGGCCTTGCCACGGGCGCCACCATGATATGCGCGGTTTACGCGGCCAGCGCAGCCGGGGCTGTCACTGTGACGGCAGCGGCGCCAGTGGGTTCTGTTGAGGCGGTAAGGCGGCTCCGGGCAATGAAAGAGGCGCCTGAGGTCGTCTGCCCCTTTGTGCCACGGGATTTTTTTTCGGTAAGCCAGTTCTATCTTGATTTTCATGATGTGAGCGTGGAAGAGGTGCTCGGTGCGCTGAAGGGGAGCCCATGAGGGTAAGCCCCGCTGCCCGTTCTTTTCTCCCCGCCGCGCCCCGTGGCGGCGGATGGATACACAAGACCTTGACATAAAAGGGTTTTTTGTAGTAGGAATAAATGTCATGTGGCTGAAATCCAATGGAAACCAGGTCCATGCGTCCTCTCGCATGTCACTGGCAACGTTCCTCCCGGCCATTCTCAAGTCGCTTATACGTGGCAGGGCCGGGGGTTTGCTCGTCCTTGCCCTCGCGGGGGGCGTCTTTCTCTCCGGGTGCAGCGGAGAGGCGGATTATCTCCTAAACCTCAATGCCGGCACCAAGAAGGCCGCGGAAGAGAAGGCCGGCAAACACCTTACCGATTACTACGACCAGTTCTTCAAGTTCGTGGTGGAGAGGGCCTCCATACACCCCGAGCCCGGGGACCTGCCTGCCCTCGAGGACCTCCCCAAGGACACGGAGGGGCGGGTGAACTGGACGGCAGCCGTCATGGGGGGGTTCATAAACCCGAGGGGGACCCTTGACCCCAAGGACGCGGCCAAGGAGAGGCCGCCACTTAACCTCAATGTCTTCATAGAGGCAAAGGTCCCACTCATGGCCAATGTCATATTCCCTCACTCCATACATACATACTGGTTGAAATGCAGCAACTGCCACCCGAAGATTTTCATCGCCGAGGCAGGGGCCAACCCCATTACCATGAACGAGATATGGCAGGGCAAATGGT
>CAZMXX010000172.1:0-7940 GCA_964570315.1 uncultured Anaerolineaceae bacterium
GTCAATTCCTCTCCCCCATCAATGGGGGAGTACCCTTGACGCAAATTCTATGGGTCGGCAACGAGTAGCCCCACGGTACTATTTTCACTCCGCGCAGTTTGCAAAAAGCCCCAAAAACCCGTATAGTATAAATGGGAAGGCTTGCCCACAATATGTGGGGGGATGGCGGTTGTCTCGACCACAATATATGGGTATCGAACTCTAACCCTCCCCCTGCCTCCTCCCTTGCAGGGAGGGGAAAATACCCTCCCCTTTTGAGGGGGATGGTCAGGGAGGGGGTAAACTTGTTGCCCAAAAATCAAAACCGCGTTGAAACACCATTGACAAACCTTCTGCAATATGGGATAATATAGAATGTATGTTCGCATTATCCCCCGACACACACGTATCTATCAAAAACTATTTGAATGGAGAGTATGATGGCTCCAAAAAAACAACCTGTATCATACGCCGAAACCGACATCCAAAGTCTGGATTACCCTGAAAACATCCAGCGCCGTCCCGGCATGTATGTCGGCGGCACGGGGATTGAAGCCCTGCACCATCTGGCATTCGAGGTGATTGACAACGCCGTGGATGAAGCGATGGCGGGGGCATGCACCCAAATTGAAGTCACCATCAACCCCGACGGCAGTCTGACCGTCATTGACAACGGGCGCGGTATTCCCGCCGGGATGCATCCGGAGAAGAAAAAATCCACGCTGGAACTGGTTTTCACGGAGCTGCACACCGGCGGAAAATTCGGCAGCGGCGGGTATTCCACTTCCGGCGGATTGCACGGCGTGGGCATCAAAGCCACCAACGCGCTGTCAAAATGGCTGGAAGTGACCGTTCACCGCGATGGCGTGGTTTATTCCCAGCGCCACGAACTCGGTTTGCCCGTCACGCCCGTTGAAATCTTCACCGAAGGGGGCAAAAAAATCGGCGAGGTGGGCAAACGGGGCTACGCCGGACTCATCAAAAAACACGCGGTGAAAAAGCAGGAAACCGGCTCGGTCATTTCATTTATGCCCAACGGCACTTTTCTGGATATGGTAGATTTTGAATTTGATACGCTGGCGCACCGCTTGCAGGAAATTG
Organism: uncultured Anaerolineaceae bacterium; assembly: GCA_964570315.1. Taxonomy (GTDB): domain Bacteria; phylum Chloroflexota; class Anaerolineae; order 4572-78; family 4572-78; genus JANTHQ01. The sequence goes on from CAZMXX010000172.1 coordinate 1,081, forward strand.
CCTTCCAAATTCCGGTACTGACCGTCATTTTTGAAGACCGCCGCAAGCCGAACAAAAAAGGGGAATTCCCCGTCCGCCGTTTCCACTATAAAGGCGGGCTGGTGGAATGGGTGGAATATCTCAACGAAGGGAAAAAACCGCTCCACAAAAAGCCGATCCACGTGCGCGAAAAAGTGCAGGTGGACGCGGGCAAAGCGGGCGCGGTGACGGTAGAGCTGGAATTGGCGCTGCAATATCACACCGACACCAACGACCCCGACGGCATTATCATCTCCACGGTCAACACCATCCCCACCCCGGATGGCGGGAAACACGTTTCCGGTTTCCGCGCGGGACTGACCAAAGCCATCAACGCCTTCGCCGATGAAAAACGGATGACCAAAGGGGGCTCGGTGAGCGGGCGCGATGTGCTCTACGGGCTGACTGCCGTGCTGAAAGTGCTGATGCCCGACCCGCAATTCACGTCGCAGACCAAAACCCAACTCGCCTCCGATTATATGCAGGGGGTGGCAAATTCCATCACCTATAATGCCCTGCTGGAAGCCTTCCGCAAAAATACTACGCTGGGACGCTCGGTGGTGAAACAGGGGCAGGCGGCGGCTCAAGCCCGCCAAGCCGAATCGAAAGTGCGCGCCAGCATCATGCGCAAAAGCATGCTGGAAGTGAGCGACCTGCCCGGCAAACTCGCCGACTGCGATTCGCGGACGCACCCGCTGCTCACCGCGCTGTACATTGTGGAAGGGGACAGCGCGGGCGGCTCATGTAAACTCGCCCGCGACCGCCGCTATCAGGCAATTTTACCCACACGGGGGAAAATTTTGAACGTGTGGCGCTCCAATTTGAACAAAGCGATGGGCAACACCGAAATTTCGTCCATCATCAGCGCCATCGGCGGGGGAGTCGGCACCGACTTCGATTTGGACGATATGCGCTACGGGATGGTGGTGGTGATGGTGGATGCCGACGTGGACGGCGGGCACATCGGCGCGCTGCTGCTCACCCTCGGTTTCAAATTTATGCGGAAGATGGTCGCCGCCGGACGATTATTCTGGGCGGTTGCCCCCCTCTACCAAATCACCAACGGCAAAAAACGATTTTACGCCTACAGCGATACCGAACGCGACAAGCTGGTCAAAAAGCTGAGCGGGAAAGTGGAAGTTCAGCGCTACAAAGGTTTGGGCGAAATGAATCCCGACCAACTGCGCGAAACGGTGTTCGCCGTGGACGCGGAACGGCTGCAAGAAGCCAGAACTGCCATCGCCGAATTTGAAGCCGCGCGAGACGCATACACCAACGGCGATTCAAACGGCGACGACAAACCCATTTTCCATCCCATCTCCCTCAACCGGCACTTGGTGCAAGTGACCATCGAAGATTTTCACGCCGCCCAACAAGCGTTGGAACTGCTGATGGGGTCATCCGTGCCCCCGCGAAAATCGTGGCTCATTGAGCAAATGGGAGAAATGGATACGTGAAAGTGCGCCGGTGAGATGGTGAGAACGAGGGAGACGTAAATTCGTCACCCGCCATTCGTCATTCGTCATTCGTCACTCGCTATTGGAGATAAATTATGACACCCGAACAAATTTCAATGGACATTCTTTCCGGGCAATCAACGGTACAGTTTGCCCGCATGCTCAAATCGGCGTACCTGAATTACGCCGTGGAAACCATCAAAGACCGCGCCCTGCCCGATGTGCGCGACGGGCTGAAACCCGTTCACCGGCGCATTTTGTACACCATGCACCAAATGGGACTCCGCGCCAACGCGAAATACCGCAAATCGGCGCGGGTGGTCGGCGATACGATGGGGAAGTTTCACCCGCACGGGGATGCCGCCATCTACGATGCGATGGTGCGCATGGCGCAGGATTTTTCGATGCGCGTGCCGCTGGTGGACGGACAGGGGAACTTCGGCTCAATTGACGGCGACAGCGCCGCCGCCATGCGCTACACCGAAGCGCGGATGGCAGCGCCGGCGGAAGAATTGCTGGCAGACATTGACGCCGATACCATCGAATGGCAGGACAATTTCGACAACACCCTGAAAGAGCCGAAATATCTGCCCGCCAAATTCCCCAATCTGCTGGTGAACGGCAGCGAAGGAATTGCCGTCGGCATGGCGTGCAAAATTCCCCCGCACAATCTGGGTGAGGTGTGCGATGCGTTGATATTCATGGCAGAAAATTGGCGCGCCCGCAAGAAAATCACCGTGGAACACCTGCTGAAATACATTCCGGGTCCCGATTTCCCCACCGGCGGCATCATCTATCGCAAACGCCCCGAAAACGGGGAGATGGTGGATACCATCACGCAAGCATACAACACCGGGCAGGGAAAAATCACCATGCAAGGGGTTGTTTCCGGCGAGGACAGCAGCGGCAACCCGGTGAGCAATCTGGACGATGCGCGGAAACTCATCATCACTGAAATTCCATACGGGCTGAACAAATCAACCCTGCTCACCCAAATTGCCGACGGTGTGCGCAACGACAAACTCAAAGGCATCAGCGACCTGCGCGACGAATCGGACTACGAGGGCATGCGCATCGTTGTCACCATCACCCGTGGGTATCGCGCCCCCAATGTGCTGACGCAACTGCTCAGCAAAACCAGCCTCAAAACCACTTACGGCATCATCAATTTAGCGCTGGTGGAAGGCGAGCCGGAGTACCTTGCGCTCCCGCGCGTGCTGACGCTGTTTGTGAAACACCGGCTCGATGTCATCATCAAACGCACCAAACACGAATTGAAGAAGCGCGAAGCCCGGTTGCACATTGTGCAGGGGTTGCTCACCGCGCTGGATCACATCGATGCGGTGATTGAAACCATCCGCAAATCTCGCACCACCGACACCGCCCGCACCAATTTGATGAAACGATTTAAGTTGAGCGCGGAACAAGCCTCCGCCATTTTAGACATGCAACTGCGGCGGCTGGCGGCGCTGGAGCGGAAGAAACTCGACGATGAGCGCAAAGAGTTGGCAAAGCGAATCAAATACCTCCAATCGTTGCTGGCATCGGAGGCGAAACGGCTGGCGGTGGTGGTGGAAGAGACCCGCGACATCAAAGACGCCTACGCCACCCCGCGCAAAACGGTCATTCTGGAAGAGGCGGGCAAAGGCGGGCTGGTCACCAAAGAAGACCTGCTCAAGCCGCAGGGGGCGCAAATCATCGCCGCGACGACGCGCGGCAACCTCTATCGCGTCCCCGCCAAAGGGTTCAGCGGCAAACAGGCAAAGGGGACATCGAAGCGCGCTGTGGATGCGCCGTTATTCTATCTGAAAACAAAAGAGGACGACAAAGTGCTGCTGGTCTCCAGCAAGGGGCGAGCATGGTATGGTCCCATCTTCCGCATCCCCAATAAAACCACCAACACCGAAATGGGGCTGGGAAAAGGGGAAGTGATTGTGGCGGGCGCGGTGGTCAAATCGAACAGCTATTTGACACTGGCGGCGACCAACGGGAAGGTGAAACGAACTGCCATCGCAGATATTTCGGCGGGCGAGGGGCATTGGTTCACCGTGATGGGCGGGCTGGACAGCACCGACCGCGTCGTGGTGGCAGGTGTAACCGACGGCAAACAAACGGTGATGCTGTTCACCCAAAACGGCAAAGCGATAAAATTCGCGGAGGACACGGTGAATCCGCAAGCCAGCGGGAGCGCCACCGGCGTGGCGGCAATTAAGGTGGGCAAAGGAGATGCCATCATTGCCGGGGCAATCGCCCCCCCGGACGAGAAAAATTATGTGGTGGTGCTGGTCAGCGAATTGGGCTGGGCGAAACGCATTCCGCTCACCGAATTTCCCACGCAGGGACGCGGCGGGCAAGGGGTGCAATCGCTGAAAATCACACCCGCCACCGGCAAAGTCGCGGCGGCAACCGTCGCCTCGGCGCAGGGGATGGTCAACGTCATCTCCGGCAAAGGGCTGCGGAACCATCTCGCCGTGGCGAATTTCCCCAAAGCGAACCGTGTCAATCGCGGCAAGCAGATGATTTCCTTCGGCGCAGATGACACCATCGCGCAGGTAATTGCGTTTGAGTAGAGATTGGTGGTTGGAGATTGGCAAACTCTAATTACCAATCTCCAATCAACCAATCACCGTATCTATACAGGGTATCAACTATTTCTGAATTTGACAGCTACATTCGCCTTCACCCGGAAATAAATTTCCGGGCTAATAGCTCAAGCCGACTTAAGTCGGCTTAAGTTCTGAGCCTTGAACTTCAGTTCAAGGTAAAAACCGGATGCCGTACAGTTACCAATCACCAACTACTTCATCACCAGCGGCAGATAGGTCAGCACCGGCTCATCGGCGGCGAAGGATAACCCTTTGTTCGCGCCCATCTGCACATTGCCCGCGCCATCCACCGCCTGCACGTAAAAAGTGACGTCCGTTTCGCCGGGGATGATTGCTTCCCAAGTTCCGTTGCCGAAGGCATCCACATTCGCGGCGGGCGACAATTCCACGCTCACCACCGATTGCGGGTTGGCAGAGGGGCGATAGGTGGCAATCACTGCCTGCACGCCGGACGGGTCTTCCACATCCACCACCAACACTATTTTGTCACTGAACTTCGTGGCGCGAATATCCCATATCACCGGCGGCTGATAGTCTTCCCCGTTGTCACTGTAATAGATGCGCAACCCCATTTTGGTGAAAAGGCGTTCCGTACCGAGACCGTTGGTGAAGTCTGTCATTTTAAACTGCCCGCCGACAATCACCAGCCGGTCATCGTCACCGGCGGTGGTTTTCCCGAAGCGGTTGATTGCCCACAATTTATTGGGGAACCAGCCGCCAATATCCAGCGACGGTTCCGACAGAGCCACATCGGTGATGGGACGGGTGACCATCGGGTTGAGGTTGGGGATGTCGGTGAAGGCAGCATCCCACAGCACCGCACCATGCGGAATCAATCCGCTGTTGGTGCTGCTGATGGGGAGTGAGCCGCGCGGCTGGATGGGTCGCCCCGGGCTGGCTTGAATCTCATCGTCCAGCGTGTAATAGAAACTGTTGCCACTTTGTCTCACGGTGGGCGTCAGAGTGATGGTCGCGCTGATGAAGGTCGTCACACCGCCGGCAGTGGGGCGCGGCACGGTTTGCATCCCGCTGAATTTGCCGCTGATGGCTCTATTGCGGATGGCGGTGGGCGTCGGCACATCCACCTTCAGCATGGGCAGCCCGTACAGGGTTGCCTCCAGCAAGATTTTTTCATGATAGACTGAAATGCCGCCACTCGGCGCGGAACCCATATAGTATTTTTTCGCCAATTGGAGTGCCTTCCCGGCGGGCATATTGTGCCGTGCGCCGAGGAAGCGCGCGTACAGGTACATCAGCCATTCGGTATATTCCGGCGAATCATCCACGCCGTAACCGTAGCCGGTATTCCCCACCATCAAACTGGTTTTCTGCGCCAGCGCCTGCGGGAAATCGGGATTGATGGGCCACTGGTTCCCCTGTAAATCGGTATAAATTGGATTGACGTTTTTGTCCGGCATGTTCAAACCGGCATGGCAACCCATCGAGAAAATCAAACTGTCTTTGATGGTGGTGCTGTCGGTGATGTAGAAGCTGTAGAACAGATCGAAGGCATCGTACCCGACGCTCGGCGAAGCGGGGAGCGCGCGCCATGCCTCGAAGTGGGCATTCAGCGAAACGATGTCCCGTCCGGGGGCGTAGCTCGTCCACGCATTGCGCAAATCGGTGATGACCCACGTCTCGTTGATGAGGGTATCTTGCGTGGCGACGCCCCAAGTTGACACCGTATCCGAGATGAGCCGCCCGCTATCGGTGAGGAAATCATACGCGGTGATGAGCACATCATTCACCGGAATGGTGTCGCTGACGAGATAACTGCTCACCATATTGGTGATGTCGGCGGGCGTTTCCACCAGCCGCCCCACCGATAGGGTGGGAACCCACAAACTTCGCCCGCGCGCCAAATAGCCGCGCCCGGTGACACCGTAAAAATTATCGGTGAGCAGGAAACTCTGATACATTGCCGCCCAGATAGCCCCGCCATTGAGCTGCGATTGCGCGGTGAAGTCGCTTTCATTGGCGATGGTCGTCGCGTCAGGGGTGCGGTAGAAGGGAATAATCTCATCTGAGCCGACCAGCACCACATATGTGCCGGTGAAACCCTGCATCCACGCCGATTTGATGGCATCTCCCACCCCATTCGCCGCCGAAATATCGCAATAGGCGGCATCCCAAGTGTTGTACGCCTGCCCCACCGCGGTATCATACTCCACCGACACCAGCGTGCCCCTCACGGAAAGATCATCCGCCAGCGTTTTGAGCGTGCTGCTCAGGTTGTTCGCCGCCGTGATGCCGTATGTTTGCGCCATACGGGTGTAATTCCACAAAATGAGGGTGTCGCCGCCGCCATTCGCGCCGATATAGGGCGCGGGAGCCGCCGCCGTCACGGGGAAGTCGGGCGTCCACAGACAGGTTGTTTGCGGCTTGAGCGTACTCTGCACGGTGAGCGTGTACGGCTCATAATGGGGTTTGGCGTCTTCACCCCGCGCTACAATCAGATAATAATCGCCGGGGAAGTATGCCGTCGTGCGAATCACCTCCGGCAGGGTGATAGGGTTGGTGGAAATCGCGCCCAAATTGCCGATGGCGCCCAAATTGCCAATCGCACCCAGGTTGCCGATGGCGCCCAAGTTGCCAATCGCCCCCACGTTACCAATCGCACCCAACTTGCCAATCGCACCCAAATTGCCACTCGCGCCCAAGTTGCCGGTCGCATCCCCCTCCAGCCCATCCGTAAATTGCCTCCCCTCGTCGCTACCCGGGACGAGCGCAGACGGACACCGGGACCGCACGACCAGACCGAGATCCATGGGCACAGACG
>CAZMXX010000173.1:0-7882 GCA_964570315.1 uncultured Anaerolineaceae bacterium
AACCGCCCCCGCAGACAGGAAGAACCAGCCGCCGAAGGAGAAACCGGAGGCAAACCAGCGGAACACATCATCAACGGTGATGTTGTGGAGGTTCTGGAAATTCCAACCGTGGACAATGTCGACCCGCGCGCCATCTAGTCCCCCGCCATGTACCGCGACACCTCCGCCGCCGCTTCGGTGAAACAGTTGAAAATCGTCATTGACCGCCATCCGAAAGTTTTCACTGCGCTGGCGGATTTTCTGCGCCCCGACCCGCCCGTGCGCCGCGTCACCATCCTGAACGGGAATCACGACGCCAATTTTTACTGGGCGGATGTGCAAAACCTCCTGCGCGACACCATCGGCGCGAAGGGACATCGGCGCGACTGCCTGCAATTCGCCACCACTTTCATCAACCGCGACGGCATTTGGGTGGAACACGGCAACCAGCGCACAGAAAAGGTCAACCGTTTCCCCGATTTCGACCATCCCACCGACCCCGGCGACCCCACCCGACTCTATCTGCCGCCCGGCTCGGAATTCGTCATCAGCTATTTTAATGTGGCGGAACGGGAAGCGTGGTGGCTCGATAACATCAAGCCGTTCACCAGCCTCATCTGGTTTGCCCTCAAATGGGATTTCGATTTGGCAGCAGAGCTGTTGCTGGGTTTTTTGGCGCACAGTCCGGGCTTGCTGGCGGGCAGTTTTGCCGTGGGAACGGAAGATGCCGGCGCGCCGAATCTCATTTCGCAACTGGAAGATGACGCCCAACGCAGCGAGCTGGCGGCGCGATATGCCGCCGAACCCGCCGTTCGCCGCGACATCCACCGGCAGATCGCGACACTGCTGCAACCCGTCGGCGCGCCCCGCCCCGCGCAGGCATTCGCCGTGGCGGACGTGGGGGACGACCCGCTCAAGATGGCGCAGGCGGAACAGAACGCCGCGCGCGGGGTGCTCTCCTCTGCCGCCGATGCCCTCATCAAACAGGGCAAAGCGAAAGCCGTCTTCTTCGGGCACACCCATCACACCGTCTTTGAGGAAATTGGGGATGACGGGTATTATATCAACACCGGGTCTTGGCTGTGGAGCGAAGATATGAGCGACGCCAACCGCGAGCAGTGGATGCAGTTATTCACCCGCCCGGAAGCGTTCACCGCCTCACGCCGGTTGCCCTACGCCCGCGTAGATTATGATGACGACGGCAATCCGCGCCCGCAACTGCTCGACTATTCCGGGCAGGGCTTCCCCGCGCCGGAAACCCGGCGGCTCGGCTTTTTTGAACGATTGCAACAGTGGATATTCCGGCTTTTCGGCGCGGAATAGAAAAATCATGACCCTTGAATTTCGGCAAATTTCACCGCAAATTGAAAAAATGGGTGCGGACATCGCCGCCCGCACCGGCAAACACGGCGATTTGCTGTCGGTGGCGCGTGAACTGCTGCACACCCACGCCACCGATTTCGGCTTTCTGCACACGCAAATCACCGCCGCCGAAAAAGCCTCGGAGGGGAAACGCTTCAATTGGCTCGGCGCTGCACCCGCCGATGAACCGCTGGACGCATCTTTCCCGCCGCCATCCGCGCCCGCCCGCGCCACCGTCCTCGCCAGCGACGGCTCGCAAATCCACCCCGACCAACACGCCATCGCCCTGTTTTATCTGGTGAATGTCGGTATCATCGTCTACCGGCACGGCTCGGCGCGCGCGCCCGCCGTCAACACCGAATCGCAACTATTTTACAAAGAGGATGACCTTTTCACGGAACAAGGGCTGCTCGTTTCCGGAAGTGTGGTCAATGCCAAACGGGATGTGGCGGAAGTGGACATTCTGGCGCGATACGCGCGCGCATACCCCACCGATGAGCCGGTCATCGCCCTGATTGACGGGCAACTGACGCTGCATATGATGGAACTTTCAGGGCGTGAGCAAGCTCAATATCAGAAAGATTATCTGGGCAGTTTGGACGCCCTGCGCGACCACGGGGCAACCATTGCGGCATACATCGACCGTCCCCGCAGTGGATTCGTGCTGTCGCTGCTGCACATCGCCGCGCTGGAAACCGCCGACATCACCGAAGAAACCATACGCCACAACCCCTTCATCCCGCTCACCGACGCGCAGCTTTTCCGCGAATTGCCGCCCGAACATCGCACCGCCATCTTCCGCCAACGGTCAAAAAACAACGCCGATTACGCCAAAGCGGGACACGCCGTCCACTTTTTTTACCTGAACACCGGCTCAACCGCCGCGCCGAATGTGGTGCGGGTGGAAATCCCCGAATGGGTCGCCACAGACGCGGAACGCCTGAACACCCTGCACGCCCTGCTGTTGAAACAAGCCGCCATCACCGGCGGATACCCGTATGTGCTCGCCCGTGCGCATGAACTCGCCATCATTCCCCCCGCCGAACGCGAAGCGCTGGACATGCAACTCGCCATCGCCCTGCGCAAAGCGGGCGTGGCACACGCCGGCGTGTCGCTGAAACAGGCGAATAAGAATGCGTTGTGGGGGTAGGTTTCAGGTCTCAGGTCTCAGGTTTCAGGTCTCAGTCTCGAGCCTCAGGTTAGAGAGGTGAATCGTGGCAACGTTTACACGTTTTGAAGATATTCAAAGCTGGAAATTGGCGCGAACGTTGACGAAAGATATTTATGCCATCACCCAAAACGGGCGTTTTGCCCAAGATTTTGGGTTGCGCGATCAAATACGCCGAGCCAGTGTATCCATCACATCCAATATAGCTGAAGGTTTTGAACGCAACGGAGACCGTGAATTTTTACAATTTTTGGCTATCGCCAAAGGATCAGCCGGTGAAGTACGCTCACAACTTTATGTAGCATTGGACCAGCATTATATTGACGATGAAACATTTTTCCGATTGAAAGCTCACACCGAAGAAATTAGCCGTTCACTTAACAGCTTGATGAAATATTTGCGCAATTCACCATTGCGTGGCACAAAATACAAAAAACCTGAAACCTGAAACTTTAGACTTTAGACTTTGGACTTGAAACCATGATCCCCATCGGACACGTTTTACGCGCCAGCACCACCCATTTTGTGGTGGGCTGCAAAGTGATGCACCACGAAACGCCGCAATTCGGCGCATTCGTGAAAGTTGCCGTCACCGAACAAACCAACATCATCGGGCTGATATACGATGTCGCCGTGCGCGACGACCCCTCGGTGCGACAGTTGATTCTTTCCGGCACGCTGGAAGCGGAAACCATCCTCGACCAGCGCGAAAATCGGCTCGTCCCCATTGAAGTCAGCGTGCTGATTGTCGGGTTTCAGCGCGGTGAGCAATTTGCGCAGGCGTTGCCGCCTCAGCCGCCCATCAGCTTGGAGACGCTGCACATCTGCACCATTGATGAAACCGTCGCCTTCACCGAGCAGTTGGATTTTCTGCGGTTGATTTTCAATGCGCCCAACATCCCCGCCGACGATTTGGCGGTGGCGTGTCTCTCCCGCGCGGCGGAACTCCGCGCGCCGGAGATTCGGCGGCAATATCTGGTCAGCGCCGGGCGGCACATCGCTCGCCTGCTCTTCGATGACATGTTGCGGCTTGATTCGATTTTACAGCAGTTGAAACATTTTGTCTGACCCCCTCTTTTGATTTTTTGCAGAATCGGCTGGAATCATCTATAATCAGCACAAATGTTTCCATATTAATGAGGATAGTATGGCTGGAAAAGGGACGGCTCCACGCGCAGGCGACGCATTGAAACTAAAGGTGGTAGATTTAGCCGAAACATTGGGACTAAATGCAGCAACCGAGGTACGCGCAGCACGGCGACTGTGGGGCGCGAAACGTCGCATTGACGTGGTGCTGTCTGAACCACGCACCGGAAAAACACTGGGCATCGAATGCAAATTTCAGGGTGGTTCCGGTTCTGCGGAAGAGAAAATCCCTGCCACCATTCAAGATATTCAATCGTGGCCCATTGATGGCATTGTGGTCATTGATGGTGATGGCTTTTCAAAAAACATGGTCGGCTATTTGATGGCAACCGGAAAAACAGTCTGGTTTGAAGATTTGGAAGACTGGTTACGGTTGTATTTCAATCTTTAGGGATGGCAATATGAAAACTCACGTTCTTCCGCGACCATTTTTGAAATGGGCAGGGGGGAAAAGACAACTTTTAAAATCTCTGACGGCTCACATGCCCCTAGCGTTCAACCACTATCACGAACCATTTCTCGGCGGTGGCGCGCTCTTTTTTGAATTGTTTCGCCGCGAGCGTACGCTGCAAAGTTCCCTGTCAGACCTGAATGCAGAGTTAATCGATACCTATCTCGCTGTTCGTAATCATGTGGATGATGTGCTGCGCCTGCTTTCGGAATATCCCCATAATGAGGATTTTTTTTACGCCTTGCGCGCCAAAGATCCATGGTCTATGGATCTCCCTCATCGTGCCGCCAGAATGATTTATCTGAATAAAACCTGCTATAATGGTTTGTACCGCGTCAACAAGCGCGGACAGTTCAATGCCCCATTTGGGCGCTATAAATCCCCAAAATATTACGATCCCGAAAATCTGCATGCAGTTTCGGCAGCATTGCAACACGTGCATATTGATTGCGCCTCGTTTGAAGCGGTGTTATCGCGTGCAACCCCCGGAGATTTCGTTTATTTTGACCCACCGTATGCACCGCTCTCCGCTACCGCCAATTTCACCGGTTATCACGCCAACGGTTTCGGTCCGCAACAGCAGAAATTATTGCGGGATGTCTGCATAACATTAACAGAAAATGATGTGCGAGTAATGTTGTCCAATTCTTCGGCGGAACAGATCCGGGAATTGTATGCGGAGCCTGCCTTTTTTGTGACAGAAATTCAAGCCAATCGAGCCATCAACAGCAACCCGAAACGTCGTGGAAAATTAACGGAACTGCTGATTACAAACTACCCACCGCAAGAAAAACAAACCCTCCATTTCATCACTCCGCCACACTCAACTGCCGACGAACCGCCGGCAGAATTAGCCGCATAATTGGCAAAACCGATGACCCGTCTCCGCTCCAACCCCACCCTTCCCCGGTTGCTGGCGCGCTGGCAAACCGACCCCCGATTCATGGACAACGTGACCGAATGGCGCACGCTCCCTGCCGTACCGCCGACCTTCGGGGCGTGGGATGCGGCGCTGGACGCGCGGGTGACAGACGCTTTCCGCGCCCGGAGCATCGAACGCCCGTACAGCCATCAGGCGCAGGCGATTTCCGCCGCGCTGAACGGCAAACACGTGGTGATGGTCACCGGCACGGCGAGCGGCAAAACGCTGGGCTACAATGCCCCCGTTCTGCATACCCTGCTGAACGACCCCGCCGCCCGCGCGCTCTATCTTTTCCCCACCAAGGCACTGGCGCAAGACCAAATGGTCGCCTTTAATGCGCTGACCGCGCCGTTGGGGAAATCCGCCCCACATGCCGCCACATACGATGGCGATACGCCGCAATCCGCCCGCAAAAAACTGCGCACCACCGCACGGGTCATCATTTCCAACCCCGATATGCTGCACGGCGGCATTTTGCCGCACCATCCGCGCTGGCGAAAGTTTTTCGCCAACCTGCGCTATATCGTCATTGATGAAATGCACATCTATCGCGGGGTGTTCGGCAGCCATTTTGCGAATGTGTTGCGCCGGTTGCACCGCATCTGCGCGTTTTACGGCGCGTCGCCGCAATTCATCGGCGCATCGGCGACCATTGCCAACCCCTTCGAGCACGCCATCGCCCTGCTCGATTTGACCGAACTCCACCGGCTGGACATCATCACCGACGATGGCGCACCGCGCGCCAAAAAGCACATCATTTTTTACAACCCGCCCATCATTGATGAAACGCTCGCCATGCGGCGCGGGGTGGTGGTCACGGCGAACAAAATCGCCCGCGAATTGCTGGCGGCGGGGGCGCAGACCGCCGTTTTCGCCCGCAGCCGGTTGACGGTGGAAGTATTGCTGACCTACCTTCGCGATTTTGCCGCCGAGCAGGGTTGGGCGGCGAACCGCGTGCGCGGCTATCGGGGCGGTTATCTGCCCACGGCACGCCGCGAAATTGAAGCCGGATTGCGCGACGGCTCGGTGGCGGGGGTGGTGGCGACCAACGCGCTGGAATTGGGGGTGGACATCGGTGGGCTGTCGGCGGGGGTGCTGGCGGGCTATCCCGGAACCATCGCCGGCACGTGGCAGCAATTCGGGCGCGCAGGACGGCGGCAGGGTGAAAGCGTCGCCATGCTCATCGCCAGCCAAGCCCCGCTCGACCAGTTTTTGATGGCGCATCCGCACTATTTTTTCGACCGCAGCCCCGAACACGCTCGCATCGACCCCGACAATTTGATGATTGTGCTGAGCCATTTGCAGTGCGCGGCATATGAACTCCCCTTCGATGCCGACGAGCCGTATGGACGCTTCCCCAACCCCGCCGACGTGCTGGAACATTTGGCGGCGGAGGGCAATTTGCGGCAGGCGGGTGGACGATATCACTGGGCGGGCGAAGGCTATCCCGCCGAGGGGGTGAGCCTGCGCGCGGCGGGCATCCACACCGTTGCCATCACCGTGACGGGCGATGACGGCGCAGTCAACACCATCGGCGAAATTGATGTCGCCGGGGCGGTGCGATTGGTGCACCCGGGCGCGATTTATCTGCACGAAGGGGAAAGCTACCAAATCAATTATCTCGATTTGGACGGCGGGCGTGCGGAAGCCACGCCGGTGAATGTCGGCTACTATACCCAGCCGCACGTTTCGACCGAAATTGAGATTTTGGCGGTGGAAGAGACGGACACCGCCACCGCGCCGGAACGCGCACGGGGAATGGTCGCCGTTGCCACCGAAGTGACGGGCTATAAAATGGTGCGCCGCTACACGCATGAAACGCTCGGTTTCAACCCGGTGTCGCTGCCGCCGCAGACCTTTGAGACCACCGCCTATTGGCTCACCCTGCCCGATGAAACGCTGGACGAATTGCGTGAAGCGGGCATCTGGCACCGCGACCCGCTCGATTATGGCGACGAGCGATTTTGGCGTCAACAGCGTGACGCCGCCCGCGCCCGCGACGGCTATCGCTGTCGGCAGTGCGGCGCACCGGAAATCCCGCAACGCCAGCACGATGTGCATCACATCCGCCCACTGCGCCTTTTTCTGGAAGAAGCCGCCCGCAACGGGGTTGACCCCAAAATCGCTTTCGCGCAGGCGCACCGGCTGGAAAACCTGATGACACTGTGTCCCACCTGCCACCGCCGCGCGGAAATCATCGTCCGCACGGTGAACGCCTGGGGCGGGCTGGCGCACGCCCTGCACAACCTCGCCCCGCTATTTCTGATGTGCGACCCGCGCGACATCGGCGTGACGTTTGAAAGCATCCCCGGCGCGGATACCCGTCCCACCATCACCCTGTACGACACCATCCCGCTCGGTCTCGGTTTCGCCGATGAGTTGTTCGACCTGCACCACGACCTGCTGCACGCCGCGCTCGATTTGGTTCGGGATTGCAGTTGTCGGCACGGCTGCCCCGCTTGCGTCGGTCCCCCGCCGGAAGACACGCTCGACCTGCGCGGCGAAACGCGGCAATTGTTGGAGATTCTCATAAAATCGTAGTCCCGCTTGCGAGATTCTAACTATTTTCCCATGATTATTTTATGGCATTACTATATTTTTATGCTATGTTGGGAATGCGTTTGCGTCTTGCCACCGACGGGCGTGAACACATCTATCCACTTCCTACAAACCGACAACATAAATTTCCACCTCAAGAACCTGTTCAGCCAACATTATCTGAACTTTGGGACTTCATGTGAGAAATCAAACCGTTTTTTTCAGCTTATGACGACTGTGCAAAAAAATACTATACATGGCTATTGGACTTTGGACAAAGCAACGCCAAAGTCAACAGAAAACAAGTTGATTGAGT
>CAZMXX010000174.1:0-7869 GCA_964570315.1 uncultured Anaerolineaceae bacterium
GTACTTTACGTACCCGCTGGTGTGGAGGGTAAAGTCCTTGTTAAGGGCAAAGACCCCCGTGTACACTGTGGTGTCGTTGTTGAAGGCATGGGTGAAGAGCTCGACAGAGGCATAGTCCTCGGCCCGGGCAATGCCCGGCACGAGGGTCATACAGGCAGTGATTATTATAGTGATTATTATAAAGGGTGTAACGGCAGGGAAGGAGAGTAGGCGTTGGACCCTGGTCTCAGTTGCAGCCACAGCCGCCTCCGCTCACGCCGAAGGAACCCACCGCACCCTCGCGGGTCGCCATGGTGTGCTCTCTTACGGCCTTTTCCTCCTTGCCGAAGTCGGGCCTCATGATGGGGTCGGCGAGATACTCGCGCTCCCATGGCCGTACCCGTGTGCACCCGGCCATGGAGCCGAGGACCAGGGCCGCCGCGATAAGGGCGTAAAGAATCTTCTTATTCCCCATGATGGAAGAATCCTTCTTGAAAAAAGATTACTTTATAAGGGTGTCGAGTTCGGTTCTCCAGGCCTCGGGGTCGGACTCCTTGAAGCCGTAATGGACGTAACGTATGACGCCGCCCGCGTCGATGATAAAGGACGTGGGCATGGCAAGGACGGCGTATTTTTTTATGGCCTTTGAGCCGTGGTCAAGGAGGACGAAGAGGTTCTCCGGCATATCAGGATAGACGGCGGTAAATCTCTCTACATTGGAGCGCACCTTGTCCTCGCTCACCGCGATGGTGACGAACTTGTCGCCGCTGTAACCGGCGGTAAGTTTCCTGAGCTCGGGGAACTCCTTCTTGCAGGGCGGGCACCAGCTTGCCCAGAAGTCGATGAAGACGACCTTGCCCCTCATGTCCGAGAGCGAGACCCTCTGACCGTCGAGCCCCATGAGCTCGAAGTCCGGGGCCCTCTTGTTCCTCCAACCGGCCTCCGAGGCCGTGGCAATGAAGAGGAAGAAGAGAGAAAAAACGAATATGGCCCATCGCGTCTTTTTCATGGAGAAAGCGCCTCTCAAGGTATTTGTCTGTTTACTTACCCCCGGAGTCTACCACCGGAAAGATTAAAGGACGATTAGAGACTTTTCTTAAATAATAACCCGGGATGAGGCGATTCGAAAGGAAAAAAAGTTTAACTCTCAAGGTGGTGATTTTAATCACTGGTGCCCCTGAAAAATCCTGCTATAGTCCTATATATAGAGTGATATGTAGTGGCCTGTGCTATAGCATTAAAATCAGCCGGGGCGGGGTCGCGGGGATTTGAATGAAGGAAAAGAGATGCGCCCACGGCAGGAACGGGTATTAAGACATTGACTATAATGAGGGTAGACCCGGGTCTATGGATATACTTCATCCCCCTTGGCGTCGTCTGGCTTGGCTACATACTGGCGCGGGCACGCAGGGAGAAGAGGAACCGCAGGGTCCACGAGGAGGCCATAAGGTCCGGCATGACGGAACCGGCCTCCATCCATCCACTTATCAACCATAACAGGTGCGTTGGCTGCGGCTCCTGCGTGGCGGCCTGCCCGGAGCACCCGGGGCACAAGGTCCTCGGGCTCATCAACGGCAAGTCTCACCTCATCGGCCCCACGGACTGCATTGGCCACGGGGCCTGCAAGGATGTCTGTCCCGCGGACGCCATTACCCTTGTCTTCGGCACTGAGCGGCGCGGCGTGGACATACCACTGGTAAAGCCCGACTTCGAGACAAACGTGCCGGGCATCTACATAGCAGGCGAGCTCGGTGGCATGGGGCTCATAAAGAACGCCATAGAGCAGGGACGCCAGGCCATAGAGAACATAGCCAGGTCCTCCGGGGATACGGCGGGGGACATGCTCGACGTGGTCATAGTCGGGGCAGGTCCCGCGGGCTTCGCGTCCACCCTCGGGGCCACGGAGGCCGGGCTCCGTTACGTTACGGTGGAGCAGGAATCCCTCGGGGGCACGGTCTTTCAGTACCCGAGGGGCAAGATAGTCATGACCGCCCCTGCCACGCTCCCCATCGCGGGGAAGATGATGTTCCGCGAGACCACCAAGGAAAAACTCCTCGAGTTCTGGGAGGGGGTGGAGAAGCAGACAGGGGTAACCATAAACTACAGGGAGCGCGTGGATTCCATCGAGAAGACCGATAGGGGCTTTCACGTGAAGACCTCGAAGGCCGAGTACGAGACAAGGACCGTGCTCCTCACCATCGGGAGGCGCGGAACCCCGCGAAAGCTCGGGGTGCCCGGAGAGGAACTACCCAAGGTCGTGTACAGGCTCATAGACCCGGAGCAGTACAGGGGCCAGAAGGTCCTCGTGGTGGGCGGAGGCGACAGCGCCCTCGAGGCGGCCACGAGCATAGCCGCCGAGCCGGGCACCGAGGTCACCCTATCGTACAGGAGCGAGGCCTTTACCCGGGCCAAGGAGAAGAACCGCGAGAAGGTAAGAAAGGCCGAGGAGGAAGGCAGGCTCAAGGTCCTGATGAAGTCGAACGTAAAGGTAATAGAAGAGAAGGTGGTGCGCGTGGAGCAGGAAGGCCGGATGCTCAAGATAAAGAACGACGCAGTAATCATAAGCGCCGGCGGCATACTGCCAACGGCGTTCCTCAAGAAGGTGGGCATAAACGTTGAGACGAAGTTCGGCACCCCTTAGGGGGTGGGCGCACGCCGGGCCATACCTTCCGGCAATGCGCGGCCTCGTGGGAGCGCTTCTCCTTTCGGGGCTCTTCTTTTTATCTGTCCCGGCGGTTGTAACGGCCTCGGCCAGAGGGGGCATGGAAGAGGCGAGGGCCGCCGCGAGGGTCCGGGATTACAGGAGGACCGCGGCCATACTGAGGCCCCTCGCCAGGAAAGGCGACGCAGAGGCAATGTACATGCTCGCAGGTCTTTACCGTTCAGGCAGAGGGGTTACAAAGGATGAGCGCGCCTCGTACAGGTGGATGCTCAGGGCCGCGAGGAAGGGCTACGCAAAGGCGGAGTTCAACCTTGCCATCATGTACGAGATGGGCGTTGGTGTAAGGCCCGACGAGAAGCGCGCCCTGTACTGGTTCAGGAAGGCGGCGGAAGAGGGCTATGGGCCTGCAAAGGAGCGCGTGGCCCTTGCCGAGGCAAAGGCGCGGCCCGTGCCCGTGTTCAGGGGCCTTCGAGGCAGGGACCCTGTCAATGAGAGGCGGCTCTGCTGGGCCGCGGAAAAGGGAGACCTTGCCAGGGCAAGGTCACTCCTGCGCTCGGGCGTGCGCGTGGACGGCAGGGACAAATACGGGAGGACCGCCCTCATGATAGCCGCGGGGGTCAAGGGTGGAGGCCCCATGGTGGCGCTTCTCCTCAAGAACAGGGCAAAGGTAGACGCAAGGGACAGGTACGGCGACAGCGCACTCATTATAGCCGCGCGCTCGGGCAGGGTAGAGGCGGCAAGGCTCCTCCTCGGCGCGGGCGCCGGTGTAGACGCCCGGGACCAGGGCGGGAACACGCCCCTCATGCTCGCATCCGAGAAGGGGCACCTCGATGCGGCGCGGGTCCTCGTAAGTGGCGGGGCCGCGGTCAACGCCCGGAACAAGAAGGGAAAGAACGCCATCATGCTCGCCAGGAGCGAAGACGAGAGGGCCGTCGCCGCCTACCTTGCCTCAAAGGGAGCAAAGGTGGTGAAGGTGCGCAAGAAGCGCCCCCGGTTCAACCCGGCTCTTCTCGAGAAATCTTCCATCGAGGCGGCCTCGAAGAAGGGCTCGCCCTACAAGGGCTGGACCCCGCTCATGATAGCGGCCTGGCGCGGGCAGGACGCTGCCGCGAAAAAACTCGTAGAGGGAGGCGTGAACGTGAACAGGCGCGGCCCCCACGGGTATACGGCCCTCTCAAAGGCGGCCTGGCAGGGTCATGACAAGATAGCGGCCCTGCTCCTTGCCCACGGGGCCGACCCCGCAGGCGGGAGCGCCAAGGTAAAGACGCCCCTCATGCTCGCCGCCGAGCACGGCCATGTTAAGACGGTCAGGATGCTCATAAAGGCAGGCGCTCCCCTTGGGACGCGCCGCGGCAAGGAGGGCGAGACAGCCCTTACGTATGCCATAAAGGCAGGCAAGGAAGAGACGGCCCTGGCCCTCATATCCGCAGGCGCTGCCATGAACTATACTCTCGCAAACGGCATGACCCCGCTGGCCCTTGCGGCCCGCGGCGGGCAGACCAGGGTAGTGAAGGCCCTTCTCGGGCGCGGCGCCGCCGTGAACGTGAAGGACAGCCGCGGTTTTACGCCTCTCTGGTACGCCGTGGAGGGAAGGCGCCCCGGGCCCGTAAAGGCCCTTCTTGCGCGCGGGGCCTCCGTTAGGACCGTGTACGCCGGTGGGCAGACGGTGCTTACCCTTGCGGCCCGCGGCGGCAACGAAGAGATAATCGAGGCCCTCGTCCGGGCCGGCGCCGGGGTCAACGCCATTACCGAGTCCGGCAACACGGCGCTCATGCTCGCGGCCTCGGCAGGGTCCGTGCCTGCCGTGAGGTTCCTCATAGCCAGCGGCGCCAACGTGAACGCGCGCAACAAGGACGGAGACACGGCGCTCATACTTGCCGCAGCCGCAGGGTACGCCGGTGCCGTGAAGGCGCTTCTCGACGGAGGCGCCGACATGGGCATAAAGAACAAGAAGCGCGAGCGTGCCACCACGGTGGCCGAGGGCAACGCCGAGATAATGAAGATACTGAAGAGCCACAGCAGCAAGAAGGGCTGGCTTGGCGGCATATTCTGAGAGATGAGTCTCTGGTTTTTTTCTCGTCATGTGACTTAGCGCATGGAAGCCAGGCCCTTTTCGAGATAGGCAATTAGGGAGAAGAAAAAACAAGGGCAGTGTTTTTATTTAGCCGGTAAAACACCAGACTCCTGTCTGGTGATGGATAGGCCGTCCGAAGGACTCAAGCCGAAGGCTTGTAGCCAAAGAAACCGCGACTCCTGTCGGCGGAGTTTCACTCTCTTCCTTCTTCCTCTCTTCTTTCCGTCCTATTTGCCGCCGCATTCTTCTGGCGAGCCTTTTATTTTTTTTATGGTATGCACGAGCGCGGGCATTAGGACCGCGAGGTTTTCGCGCACAGCGCGCGGGCTTCCGGGCAGGTTGATTATCAGCGACTGGCCCCGTGTTCCGCAGACAGCGCGGGATATCATGGCGTGGGGCGTCTTCTTGAGGCTCTCGGCGCGCATGGCCTCGCTCATGCCTGGCAGCTCTCTCTCGATGACCGCGCGTGTCGCCTCGGGGGTCACGTCGCGGGGCGTCACGCCCGTGCCTCCGGTGGTTACAACAAGGTCTATGTGCAGGTCGTCCACAAAGTGGATTATCTTCCGGCTTATCTCTTCGGTCTCGTCAGGTACGATCTCATAGGCCTTTATCTCGGCCGGAAGCCTGGCGAGCATGGTGCGGATCTCCTCTCCGCTAAGGTCCTCGCGCTCACCCCGAGAACCCTTGTCACTGATGGTAAGTATGGCCGCTGTAATCATGTAAGCCTCTTCTTAAAGAGAAAGTAAGAAAATTAAGTGGATAAAAAAAGAAGACAGCAAGCACCAGGCCGCGCTCTGCGCGGCCTGGCACCAGTTTTCTTTGACAACTTTCTTTTTTAAAAGAAAGTTGAAGAAACTAATCGCCCTTTTCCTTCCCGCTTTCTTTTGGAAAAAAGAAAGCGGGGCAAAGAAAACCAATATTTGCGCAATGTTTACGTCACTGAAGGCAATCCCTTTCGTGGCGTATCAACTACGACCTTCAGTCAAGGATGTTTCTCACCACAAAGAAGATGTTTTCCTTTCGTTCCTTGAGCCGCCGCAGCACATAGGCGAACCAGTCCTTTCCGTAGGGAACATAGACACGCACCTTGTAGCCCTCTTTCACGAGTTCTTTCTGCAGGGTCCTCTTTATGCCAAGGAGCATCTGGAACTCGAAGGAGTCCCTGCTTATGTTCTTCTCTCGCGCGTACTCCTTTGCCTCGTTTATTATCTCTTCATCGTGCGTTGCTATGGCAGGGCGGTAGCCCTCGTCAAGGAGACGCTTCATGAGCGTCACGTAATTAATGTCAACGAGTTTCTTCTCCTGGAAGGCCACGCCCGGCGGCTCCACGTAGGCGCCCTTGACGAGGCGCACGCTGGCCCTTGCCCCGATGAGCCTTTCTATGTCCTTGTCCGAGCGAAGAAGGGCGCTCTGTATGGCGACGCCCGTTTCCGGGAACTCTTCGTGCATGTTGAGGAAGATATCGATGGTGTCTTCCGTGTACTTGGAGCGCTCCATGTCGAGGCGCGTGAAGATGCCGAGCCTCGCGGCCTCTTCGAGTATCATGGAGAGGTTCTCTTCCGTAAGGGCACGCGAGATATCGAGCCCCAGGTGCGTTAGCTTCAGCGAGATGGAGGCGTGGGCACCGGCTTTCTTTATCTCTCCAAGAAGGGCAAGGTACTCGTCTACAGCGGCACGGGCATGGGCCTCGTCGGTTACTCCCTCGCCGAGCACGTCAATCGTTGCGGCTATGCCGTTCTTGTTGAGCTCGCCGCAGACCTTGAGCGCGTCGCTGCGCTCGTCGCCCGCTATGTATCTGCTCGCGAGATAGGCTGTAAATCCCTTCATCCTCTTCCCTGCGCTTTTCTGCTTATGAATTTTTCCACGAGGCCCTTGAGGGCGCCGGACTCATAGTCGTCTATCGAGTAGGAAACCCTGACCGAGGGCTTGTTGATCTTGATGATGCGCCCAAGGTCTATGGGCGTGGCCACCACCACGGCGTCGGCAGGAGTCGCGTTGATGGTCTTCTCGAGGTCCTTTACCTGCGTGGGCGAATACCCCACTGCCGGGAGCAGGTCTTTTATGGCCGGGTACTTGCTGAATGTGTCCTTTATGGAGCCAACGGCGTATGGCCGCGGGTCTACGGGCACCCAGCCATGAAGCCTGCATGCCGCGATGCCAGCGCCATAGGCCATGCCCCCGTGCGTGAGCGTCGGGCCGTCTTCAACGGCAAGGACGTTTGTGCCGGCCTCGAGCCCGCCGCTCGTATGAAGCGCGAGGTCCGTGCGGATGAGCGCTGCGCCGGGATTAAGGGCGCGTACGCTCTCTTCAACGGCCTTTATACTATTATCGTCTGCTGCCCGGGCCTTGTTGATGATTACGCAGTGGGCAAGGCGGACGTTCGTCTCGCCCGGGTAATAGGCTCGCTCGTCTCCTGGGCGCAGCGGGTCGGCAACGGTGATGGAAAGGTCTGGCCTGTAAAAGGGAGTATCGTTGTTGCCGCCGTCCCAGATGATAATGTCGGCCTCAGCCTCGGCGGCGCGGAGGATGGCCTCGTAGTCGATGCCGGCAAAGACCACCACGCCTGCCTTTACAAGGGGCTCATATTCCTCCATCTCTTCTATGGTGCAGCGCTGGGTTGTCATGTCTTCGAGCGTGGCGAAGCGCTGAACGGCCCGGTCTCTGCTCAGCTCGCCATAGGGCATGGGGTGGCGCACGGCAACGGCACGGAGCCCGGCTTCTCTTAAGACGCCTGCTATGTAGCGCGTTATGGCGCTCTTTCCGCAGCCCGTGCGGACGGCGCAGACGGAGATAACGGGTTTAGTGGAGGCGAGCATGGTGCGCCTTGGGTCTGGCAGCGTGAATGCCGCGCCCGCTGCGTTGACGAGCGAGGCCTTGCCCATGAGTTCTGTGTAAGATATGTCGCTGTACGAGAAGATGACCTCGTCTATCTTGAGTTCGCCGATGAGCTCCGCGAGCCGTGACTCCGAGTAAATGGGGATGCCGTCGGGGTAGAGGGGGCCTGCGAGCTCGGCGGGGTATGTGCGCTCCTCGATGAAGGGTATCTGCGTGGCCGTAAAGGCCAGGACATCAGAAGAGGGGTCGCCTCGCAGCAGGACGTTGAAGTTGTGAAAGTCGCGGCCAGCGGCGCCCATTATCAGGATTTTTTTTCTCA
>CAZMXX010000175.1:0-7861 GCA_964570315.1 uncultured Anaerolineaceae bacterium
CGACGCCACTTGGGACTCAATCTATAACTCGCCTAAAAACTGAAACGCACCCCACCTTCGGGTGCGGTTGACTTATCGCCGCAGATAGGGGTATAATGTGATACCGTATCAGGCTGTGTTCAGCGTGCCTTCATCTGTGGAGCCAAACAACATACACAAAAAACGTTCAACAAAAAGGTAATTCGTATGGCACTAAAAGGAAAACTGCGCGATTTCAATACCACGCAGCTCCTCAATTTGGTTAGCTTGGCAAAAAAAACCGGTTCGATGGAACTCAAAACAGATGGAGACGCCGCGCTGTTGTATTTTAAGCAGGGCAAATTAATCAAAGCCTCCACGCAAGAGAACCCCGGTCGGCTGGCGGATATTCTGTTTGAAGCGGGAAAACTCTCGCCGGAGCAAATGGACGCCATCAGCCGCCACAACAACCTCACCGATAAAGCGCTGGGGATTGATTTAATCAAAAGCCGCATCCTCAGCCAGCAAGACATCGTGCAAAGCGTGAAAGATTACATGCTCAACGTCGTCTATTCCCTCTTTTCATGGCGCGACGGCGAATTTAAGTTCGAGCAAAACGTACTCCCCTCTGAAGATTCAATTGTCATTCCACTTAATTTGGACAATGTTATTTTAGAAGGCAGTCGGCGCATTCAAGAACATGAACGCTTGATGGAAGAACTGCCCGACCTGACCGTGCTGGCGTTAAAAGTAACCGACAAACCTTTGCGGGACGTGAAATTGACGCCCGATGATTGGCGCGTGATTTCACACATCCATCCCCGCAACACCATCGCCAACATCGCTCAGGCAAACAATATGGATGAGTTCCAAATCCGGAAAATCGTTTACGGCATGTTGCAAGCAGGGCTGGTTGAACTCACCAAACCGGAAGGGTTGAAAAAGCAGAAACAATTCAGCGCGCGGTTTGGCGGCGATAGAGGCTTCACCCCCGAAGGACCTGCGGTGAAACGTTCCGTTATCGAGCGACTCATCACCCGCATCAAGCGGATTTAACCCGAATTCATCAATCTTTCTTTGTGGCTAAGGTAGGTTATTCATGCAAACAGTCAAAATGGTTGTCACCGGACCATACAGCGCCGGAAAAACTCAATTCATCCGCACCATCAGTGAAATTGATGTTGTCGCCACGGAACGAAAAGTCTCCGCCGAGGCGGAACGTCTGAAAGACCAAACCACCGTGGCGATGGATTTCGGACGCATCACCGTTGACGATGACCTTGTTTTGTACCTGTTCGGCACACCGGGACAACGCCGTTTTGATTTTATGTGGGAAATTCTGACCGAAGGCATGCTGGGCTTCGTGGTGCTGATTGACAGCGTCCGCCCCGAAACCTTCCGCGAAGCCAAACACATTCTGGAAATCTTCCGGGGGTACGCGGAAACGCCCTACATCGTCGCCGCCAATAAACAAGATTTACCCGACGCATGGAGTCCGGAAGATTTGCGCATCGCCCTGAAGATTGACAAAAGCGTCAAAGTGTTACCCTGTGTTTCCACCGATAAAAACAGTGTGAAGCAGGTACTATTGGAATTACTTTACTCCATCATAGAAAACATGGAAGAAATATAACCGGATTTGAGATGTGGTATTATGGCGCAGCGCGGGCATTCACGCCAAAATGATATAGAAGCAATTTTAGAAGCTCTGATAAACGACGGCGGCTTCACCAGCGCCGTGGTTGCCTCAAAAGAAGGGCTGCCCCTTGCCACCGCCGGAAACGCGCACACCACCCTCATCGCCGCCGTTGCCGCCTCCATCAAAGACTTAGTTGAACGCGCCCATCAAGCGCCGTTGGAAATCACCTCCCGCAATGAACGCGGCGACCAAATTGTCATCCGGTACTTTTCCGTTCAAGAAGAACGGTTACTGTTGTCAATTACCATGCCCGCCGGCAGACATCCCTATCGGCGGCTAACCAGCCGCGCCATTCACAAAATACGGCGGGTACTGGAAAAATAAACAAAGCATCGAGACCAATCAATGAGTTCAATCGTTACCGACCAGGGCGTCGTTCATTATGAAGTTTCCGGGCGCGGACGCCCCGTCCTTTTATTGCACGGCTGGTTGGGGTCGTGGGGATATTGGGCAGAAACAATGGCGCAATTGCAGAGCAATTATCGCGCCTATGCCCTTGATTTTTGGGGCTTCGGAGATTCCGGCAAACGCCACGACAGTTTTTTGATGTCGGATTTCGTCGAGCTGGTGAATCAGTTCATGGATCGTATGGGCATTGAAGCCGCACCCATCATCGGGCATTCGATGGGCGGCACGGTGGCGTTGAGTCTGGCGCTGGCGCATCCGCAGCGCGTCAAACAAGTGGCGGTGATTGGCTCGCCCGTCAATGGCAATTCGCTCAGCTTCTGGCTCAAACTTGCCGGAACACCGTGGATTGCGCGGATGCTGTGGCAAATTCCGTTTGCGCTGAACACCTTTTTGAAACTCTTTTCCTTGCGTGCCACCAAAGAATCCGAGCGTTGGTTCAGCATGGTCACCCGCGACGTGTCCGACACCACCCTCGATTCATTCTTCTCCAGCATCCGCTCATTGCACCACACCGATTTAACGTCCGACATCGGTGATATTTCCGTCCCGATTATGGGCATGTACGGCGCAAACGACATCATCGTCAACCCCAATCAGGCGGACACGCTCGAAGCGCACGCCGTCAATCCGCACATCGTTCGCCTGCCCGGCTCCGGTCACTTCCCCATGCTGGATGAACCGGAGACCTTCCATCATCACCTTATGAAGTTTTTGTATCGTGACCTATGATTAAATTTATAATTAAAGTCACTTCCCATATTTCTCCCTTCAATGAACCCGCACGTGAACTGCGGATTCTTGATAAACCCCTGTGGCTTCATCACCGGGATATTTTAGCGCCCTACTGCCACCGGGAGCAGGAATATCGGGTGGAGGATACACTCGACAACACCACGGAAGAAACCATCGTCTACAAAGACAACCTTTTTTTTGACGACGCCCTCTTTGAGACCTTCATCACCGCCGCCATTGCCCGCAAAACCCCTTCGCAAATTGCCTTCAAAAAGGATGACAAAGCCATCGTCAGCCACGCCCTGCCGCTGCAATCGGGAATTCGCGCGCAGGGCGATGTGTATGTGGCGGATTTATTCTACTTTCCGCGCGGGTATTCGGCGCTGGAGGCGGAAAAAGTTGAACCGCTGGTGGTGGATACCCTCCCGAAGGAAATCGGCTATTATCACATCCCCACTTATATGGCTTCCGAAAAGGGCGATTTGGTGTATCAGGTTCCACAACGCCCTTTTTTGTCCATCGAAAATTGGGTGCATATTTTTCTGGCGAATACCGCTTTCGGCATTTATTCCAGAGGGGTGCGCATCGAAAACAAACTCGACACCAGCCTGCCGTTCATGCTGAAAATCTTCATCCGCTCGCTGTTGGAGCGGAAACAATTTTTAGAATCCTCGGCGATGGTGCGCGTGGGCAAAAATTGCCATATTGACCCCGCCGCCATCATTCAAGGACCCACCGTCATCGGCGATAATGTGACCATCGGCGCGGGCACGGTGGTGAACGCCTGCGTCATCGGCGACAACGTGAACATTTCGCAGGGCTGCCAGTTGATGGTGAGTGTGGTGGGCAGCGGCTCATTTCTGCCCTTCCGCGCCTCATTGTTTATGACCACCATTATGGAAAATGCGATGGTGGCTCAAAACGCATGTCTGCAAATGTGCGTCATCGGCAGAAATACATTCATCGGCGCGGGCAACACCTTCACCGATTTCAACTTGCTGAACAAACCGATTAAAACCCGTCACGGGGACGCACTGGAAGATGTGCAGCAACCGGTACTGGGGGGATGCGTGGGGCATAATTGCCGCATCGGGTCGGGGCATATCATCTTCCCCGCGCGCACCATTGAATCGGATGTGGTGCTGTTTGCCAAAGACGACCGTCAAATCATCCGCAAAAATGTGCGCTATGAAGACAGCGACCATCATCGCTACCCCGACCAACAACACGTGCCGCTCTATCACCCCTATGATGATTAATCGGTGATACCGGAGGCTTGTTCTGGATAATTTTGCGTTTATCATTCACCCCATCAACCCCAAACGAGATGTGCAGCGAAAATTTCCGCTTTTGGGGAAACTTCTACCCACCCCCGCCATTCATTTTCTCTCCCGCTTTTTTCCGCCGGTATACATTTCTCACATCACCGGCATAAAAAGCGAGCACAACGAAATTGAGGGCTGGTTTGTGGCGTGTCCGTTCACGCCCCGGCGGATGATGAGCCTGCCACCCCAAACCGTTTACCGCAAAATTGTGCAAACAGGCAAGTTGGCACAAAAACATGGCGCGAAGATTCTGGGGCTGGGGGCGTTCACCTCGGTGGTGGGGGATGCGGGCATCACCATCGCCCGGCAACTGGACATCCCCGTGACCACCGGCGACAGCTACACCGTGGCGGTGGCAATTGATGCGGTGAAAGCGGCGGCGCAACGGCTGGACATCCGACTGTCCCGCGCCACTGCCGCCGTGGTCGGCGCGGCGGGCGCCATCGGCAAAGTGTGCGCCCAACTGCTCGCCCCCGACGTGGCGGAAATAATTTTAATTGGACGTAGTGAAAATCGCTTAAATGAGGTAAAATATCTGGTAGAGCGTGCCGGATGTCCCACCGTTCACCTTGACACCCATATGGACGCGCTGAAAAAGGCGGATGTCGTCATCACCGTCAGCAGCGCGGTTGACAGCATCATCGAGCCGGGGCATCTGAAATCGGGGGCGGTGGTGTGCGACGTGGCGCGCCCGCGCGATGTCTCGCGGCGGGTGGTGGAACAGCGCAACGATGTGCTGGTCATTGAAGGCGGCATGGTGGCTGTCCCCGGCGAGGTGCAATTCAACTTCAACTTCGGTTTTCCGCCGCGTATGGCATTCGCCTGCATGGCGGAAACGATGATTCTCGCGCTGGAACAGCGTTACGAGAATTTCACGCTCGGCAAAGAAATTTCGCTGGCGCAGGTGCGGGAAATCGCCGCGCTGGCGGAAAAACACGGTTTTCGGCTGGGCGGGTTTCGCAGTTTTGAACGCCCCGTCACCGCGAAAGCCATAGAAATTATCAAACAACACATTGATCCTTCAATTTTATCCCAACGCAATGGCTGGAGGTAGCTTATGAGCAACGGCAGAATTTTGGTGGTAGAAGACGATCCCGATATTTCAAAAATGCTGAAAATCTATTTCACGTCTCAGGGGTACGATGTGCTGGCGGAAATGCGCGGGCGAGATGCCATTGACACCTGCGCTCAGAAAATGCCCAACGTCGTCGTGCTGGACATCAACCTCCCCGATATTGACGGGTACACCGTGTGCCGGGAATTGCGCGGCAGTTTGCGCACCAAACACATTCCCATCATCTTTCTGACCCAAAAAGATGAGCGGAGCGACAAAATCAAAGGGCTGGAATTGGGCGCGGATGATTACATCACCAAACCGTTTGATATTGAGGAATTGAAGTTGCGGGTGCAGGGGGCGATTCGGCGTGCGACATACGAAAATCTGACCAACCCCACCACCAGTTTACCCAGCGGAAAACTCATCGAAGAGCATTTGAAGTTCATCAAAAACCGGGACGATTGGACATTGCTGTACATCGGCATCAACCACATTGATGCCTTCAAAGAAATTCAGGGCATTGTAGCGTTGGATGATGTCCTGCGTTTTGTGGCAACCGTCATCACCGAGGCGGTGGAAAAACACGGCACACTCAACGATTTCATCGGGCACGCCGGCAGCAACGATTTTCTGCTGGTCACCGTGCCCGATTTGGCGGGCACACTCTGCCGGGAAATCACCCGGCGGTTCGCGGAGGAAGTGCAGGTCTTTTACCCGTTCACCGCGCGGCAGGAAGGGAAAGTGGTTTATACCGATGGTCACGGGAACGTGAAAGAATCGCCGTTTATGTCCCTTTCGGTGGCGGCGTTGTCCGGTTCGGAAGGACCGTTTTCCGACATTAGAGAAATTACGGAAGTGGCGGCGGATATTCGCCGCAGAAGACCGGGGTGTCCCGCCTAATTGGCGAGATTTCCTCAAGGGCGCGTATGGACAAATCACCATTCCAACCCTCAAGCCGGTTGGGAAAAAAACTGTATCTGCCATTAATTGTGCTGGCGATTATCTCTTTGGTGGGCGCGGGTGTGACGGTATATTTTGCCACTCACAACCTGATGTCCACCTATGAGGATTTGCTGGCGGCGTTTGCCGTGGTGATAATGGTCGGCACTGTGGTGCTGGTCACACTGTCCATCCGCTCGGTGATGAGGAATGTAATCACCCCGATTGACAACCTGCGAGTCGGGATGAATCAGTTGAGCCGGGGGATATTCGACCACACCATCCGGGTTTCCACTGATGATGAGTTGGAACAACTGGCGCACGATTTCAACATCATGTCGGCGGCGCTCTTTGAAGCCCAGCAAGCCCTCGCCGATGCCGCCGAAGAAAACGCGCAGCTTTTGCACCAGACGGAAGCCCAACTCAGCCGCCGCATCCGCGAGCTGAACGGCTTGCGCCGCATCAATCAAACGTTGAATCAAACGCTATCGCTCAACAGCATTCTGCAGGTCATCGCCAAAGAAGCGTCCGCCGCAACCAACGCCTCTTTTTGCGCCATCCTCATTCGCCAAAACGGGACGTTGCGCCCCATCGCGCATGTGGGCGCACTCATCTCCGCCGACGAGCTGGCGGATTTACCCGCCATCACTCAAGCAATCGACACGCAAGAGCCGCTCATCCTCGCCGAACATCGCGCCGAGATGGTCGTCCCCATCCAACCGGCAGAGACCCTCATCGGCGTGCTGTATCTGGCAGACGATGCGCTCGACAGTTTCACCGGCGAACAATTGCCGTACATTCAAACCCTCGCCGACCAAGCCGCCATTGCCCACCGGCAGGCGGAGGAATTTCAAGCCCGCGTCACCGAGCGGTTGCAGAATATCACCCGCATCAACCAACTGGCGCGCCTTTCGAACATCAACCGCGCTTTCCGCGCGAATTTGCCGCTGGCAAATATTCTGGAAGAAATCGCATTTGCCGTGCAGGAAACAGCCGGCTTCAATATTGTGCTGGTCAGTGTGATGAAACGCCGCCATCTGGAACATATCGCCGGCGCGGGATTGCCCGTTTCGCAACTGAACGCCATCCAAAAAACCCGCACCCCCCGCGCCGAAATCATGCCCCTGCTGCAACCGGCATTCAGCCTCGGCGATTCCTATTTCATCCCCACCGAAGCGGAAAAAGAGATTCCCTCGCTGAACATACTTTTCTCCGCCCCCATGCCGAAAACGCACCGCTGGCAAAAACGCGACCTGTTGTTCACCCCGCTGCACAACACCGATGGCACACTCATCGGGCTGCTGACCGTGCTCGCCCCCACCGACGGCGAACGCCCCACCGAAAAAAGTGTGACCGTGCTGGAATTATTCGCCAATCAGGCGGCGATGTTCATTGAAAACACCCAGCAATTCATGGCGCTCACCCGGCAAGCCACCCGCCTGCAATTAATCAGCCAAATTCACACCCGCATGAGCAGCATTCTGCATCCGGCGGAATTAATGGGTGAAGTGGCGCGGCTCATCGCCAACGCCTTCAATTATTACCATGTGCAGATTTTCCGGGTTGATGACCAATCGCCGCAGACGCTGGTGCTGCAAAATTGCGCCGGCACCGCCAACGTCCCCCCGGAAGATTTATCGCCAACCCGAATGGCGATTGATGAATCGAGCATCGTCGGGTGGGCGGCGAGCCACCAACAGGTGGTGGCGGCAAACAATTTGACGCAAGATGCCCGTTACGTCC
>CAZMXX010000176.1:0-2424 GCA_964570315.1 uncultured Anaerolineaceae bacterium
GTGTTAGTCTGCGCACTTATCGTTTACCTTGCGGTTGCCATCATTTTTGCGTTCGGCTTATTATTGCCCGTTTCAGCACACATAAATTCAACTTTCCAATCTCGCCTTGAGTGACGGTTTTCTCCAGAACCATTCCATCCACTGTTTATACGTCACCCCTTTTTGCTTTTTGTACGACCTGATAGGCACTTGAAGATTGTGTCTGTCCCAGAATTTTCGTCTTACAAGATTAATGTGCCCTGACCAAATAACTTCACCGTTCTCACCATGAATAATCAAATACTGACCATTCTCCAAAAAAATGGGACTGTCTGAATCCGCGGGCTGGAATGCAAATTCCACCCTGCCTTCCATACCTTGCTCACAATACGCAAATATTTTGCCATCCCATACTTTCATGTTGGGTTCTAATTCTTTTTGTTGTTTATCTCGCATGGTGAGTATGCTTGCCCCCGAAATTCAGACCACGGGTTAAGACGGATTTGATGTATAGGTGATGGTTCAAGTTGGCTGCCGGAAATCATTCGTCGGTAGGGACAGAGCATTGCTCTGTCCCTACGCAAAACAAACATGGGTATTTGCCTTCGACCCTTCGGGTATATTTTGTTCCATCAGTCAGAAATAACCACTACCGATGTATAATCATCATAACCCGTGGAGGAAAAACCGGGATGTTCCTCTATTTTCGGGGAGGTTGGGGAAATTGTCAAGCGGTGCAGGGTTTTTGAAAGGCGGTGGCGCGCAAAAAAAAGGGCGACTCTTGCGAGCCGCCCTTTGCGGTTTTGCGCTATTTCAGGTTGTAAAATGCGTTCATACCCGGGTATACCGCCGCATCGCCGAGTTCTTCTTCGATGCGCAGCAGCTGGTTGTATTTCGCCACCCGGTCGGAGCGGGTGGGCGCGCCGGTTTTGATTTGCCCGGTGTTCAACGCCACCGCCAAGTCGGCGATGGTGGTGTCTTCCGTTTCGCCGGAACGGTGCGAGACCACCGCCGTCCAGCCGGCGCGTTTTGCCATTTCAACGGCGGCAATCGTTTCACTGAGCGAGCCGATTTGGTTCAGTTTGATGAGAATGCTGTTTGCTGCGCCCAGCTCAATGCCTTTTGCCAGCCGTTCCACATTGGTCACCAACAGGTCGTCGCCCATAATTTGGATTTTGTCGCCCAATGCCTGATTCAGCGTCACAAAACCGTCCCAGTCATCTTCCGCCAGCCCGTCTTCGATGGAGATGATGGGGTACTGCGCCACCCAACTTTCCCACAGTTTCACCATTTCATCGGAGGTGAGAGTTTTGTTTTGGATGCGTAGGTGGTATTTCCCATCCTCAAATAATTCCGAGGCGGCGGGGTCGAGCGCGAGCCGCACTTGTTCGCCGGGGGTGTATCCCGCCGTTTGAATCGCTTCCAGAATGGCGTCAATGGCTTCTTCGTCGTTTTTCAGCGCGGGGGCAAATCCGCCTTCGTCGCCGACGTTGGTGCTGTAACCGCGTTTTTTCAGCACTTTTTTCAAATTATGATAAATTTCCGCGCCCCAGCGCAGCCCTTCGTGGAAAGATTCCGCACCGACGGGCATAATCATAAATTCCTGAAAGTCGGTGGATTGCCAGCCGGTGTGCGCACCGCCGTTCAGAATGTTCATCATCGGCACGGGGAGGGTGCGCGCGCTCACGCCGCCGAGGTAGCGGTACAGCGATTGTCCGGTGGACATTGCGGCGGCTTTGGCGACTGCCAGACTCACGCCCAGAATGGCGTTTGCGCCGAGTTTCCCTTTGTTGGGTGTGCCGTCGATTTCGCGCAAGAGGGCGTCAATTTCCTCTTGGTCGGTGGCGAACATCCCTTCCAGTTCGTCGGCGATGATGGTGTTCACATTTTCCACCGCGTCCAAAACGCCTTTGCCCAAATAGCGACTTTCGTCGCCGTCACGCAGTTCCAGCGCTTCATGCACGCCGGTAGACGCGCCCGACGGCACGGCAGCTCGCCCTTCCGAGCCGTCTTCCAGAAATACTTCTACTTCTACCGTGGGATTACCGCGCGAATCCAGAATTTCGCGTCCAAGAATACCTTCAATAACAGACATCGTTCGCTCCTTAAATTGGGCTGATATTTGTGTTTGCGCCATTGCAATTGGAATACGGGTACTATACCGCGCTTCCGGCACTTTGGCAAAGATTCGGGGTGATAACCTTCACAAATCAGACAATTTTTTCGGACACCGAAATGTTGCGGCGGGCATATTCCGCCATCAAATGGTCGAAACACCCCGTCGTCCGCCCGACATATTCCGGCGGGCAAATGCCGCGCTCGGCGAACATGCCCGCCAGCACTTGCCGCGCGATGATGGTGGCGGTGTAGCCCGTGGTGCGCGCCATCGAGTGAATGCCCGTTTCGGGGTCGAAAGTGTCGAACAGGTCGTAGGTGTAGGTGACC
>CAZMXX010000176.1:2524-7823 GCA_964570315.1 uncultured Anaerolineaceae bacterium
CCGTCGGTGTTGAAGGCTTCCAGCGTGCCGACGCCCGGAAAATCGAGCAATTCCACCTCGGTCAGGGCGGGCACGGTGACAATTTTCCCGTGCGAGACCAGCCGGGCGGGGCGGGTGTATTCTTCCAGCACGTCAATGGGCGAAAAGACGGCTTTGTATTGATAGGGTAGGGTGCGCGCTTTGGGCAGCCCGCCGACATAGCAGACATATTCGTCGGTGCGGTCAAGCAGGTGGTCAACATACCCGGCGATGATATTGCACAGTCCCGGCGCAACGCCGCAATCCACCACGGCGGTGACGCTTTTTTCTCGCGCGAGCGTGTCCAGTTCAAAGGGGTCTTCGGGGAAGAAGGAAATGTCCACCACATTTTTCCCCGCTTCGATGATGGTTTTGAGGGTGGCAAAACCCATAAAGCCCGGCACGGCGCAGACCACCAAATCGGCGGGAGCGATGACGCGCGTCACTTCTGCCGGGTCGGACAAATCCGCGCGGATGGGGGTGATGTGCGGTGTGCCCGCCAGCCGAGCCAGCGCTGCGTCGCTCGCGTCCACGGCGGTGACTTGGAAATCAACGGCTAAATCTTTGATGATGGCGCTGCCGACCAGCCCGGCGCCCAAAACAGTGATGGTTTTCATGGTTTCAAGTCCTTTGTTTTGAGTTTAAAGGTTACAGGGTTGCAGAGTTGCAAGGTTGCAAGGTTACAGGGTTGCAGAGTCTCACGTTTCACGCAATACGAATTACGAGGGACGAATCTCCAATCTCACTTTCACACCTGCCCACTTTCTTCACTTGCGCGTTTCGCGCAGCGCATCGAGCAAGTCTTCCAGCCCACCGAACACCCAATCGGGGTGGATGTCCCGTTCTGCCAGCATTGCCGTCGAGGTGACGCCGCTCAGCACGGCGATGGTGCGCATGCCCGCGTTTTTTCCGCCGAGGATGTCCGTTTCCAGCCGGTCGCCGACCATGGCGGCGTGTGCGGCGTCCACCCCCATTTTTCGGAGCGCCAGCTCGAACATCGGCGGGTATGGCTTGCCGATGATGAACGGCTCCACGTCGGTGGCGGCGGTGAGCGCCGCCAGAATCGCCCCGTTGCCCGGCGCGAGCCCGCCCTCAAAGGGGAAACTTTTGTCGGGGTTGGTGCCGATGAATGCCGCCCCGTTGTTGATGAGCACGGTTGCCGTGCGCAGATGGGCGTAGGTCAGCCCGGTGTCCATGCCGACCACCACCGCTGCCACATCGCGCTCGGCGAGGGTGAACCCGGCGGCTTCGATGGCGTGGCGCACCCCGTTCCCGATGGCGAACATCCGCGTGCCGGGGGAAAATCTGTTTTTCAGATATTCCGCCGTGGCAATGGACGCGGTGATGATGGCGTCGGGGGGGAGTTCCACCCCAAAGCGGGCGAGTTTATCGGAAAATGATTGTTGGGTTTGGGTGGCATTATTCGTCACCAGCGTGACGGGAAGGTGGTTCTGTCTCAAAAATGCGAAAAAGTCCACCAGACCGGGCAACGGTGTGTCGCCCCGGTAGAGTACGCCGTCGCCATCAACGGCAAATGCACGAATGGAGGAAAAGTTGTTCATAATTTGGTTTCAATGTTTCAGAAAAGTATTGAACGCGGATTTATCGGATGACGCTGATTTTCACTGATAAAATCCGAAGAAATCAGCGTAAATCAATTCAATCTGCGTCATCTGCGTTCTGCAATTGCGGCACAAACACGACCGCCGCACCGAACCGCACCACCGCCCCCGCGCCGAGCGCAATCCCCATCCAGCGCAGTGCCGGCGCCGCGAGCAACAGGTTCGGCAGGGCATAGACCGCCGCAAAAAAGACGAACACGCCCACCCCGCCGAGCGTGCCCCACCGCGCCGCGCGTTCTGCACCGGCGGCGAGCTTCCGCAGCCCGAAAATCATCACGGGGATCTCCACCAGACTGATACCGCCGAAAAGCAGAAACAGCCCCCAGCCCGCCCACGCTTGCGGCAACAGCGGCGCGGAAATCCACGCCCGCGCGGCAAAAACGGCGGTGAGCACCGTCACCAGCGCGGCGCACAACCCGAGTCCCCCCGCCAGCGCGACGCTACTCCGGCTCACCGTCGGCGACATCGGCTTCCACCGCAACAGCAGCCGTCGCCACCGCCCAGCTCACCAGCCCCCACATCACCCCGCCGATGAGACTGCCGACAATCAGCGTCCAGGCGTTCACTGGCGTGCCGGGGTCGCGGAAAATACCGACTACCGTCAGCACAATCGCAATGGCGGCAAAACTCACCCCGATTTTCACGGGTCCGGATAAATTTGAAAAACGTTTTTTCAGGTTCAAGGTTCGTTCCAAGTTGGTATTGCGTATTCCGTATGGCGTATTTTTTACGCAATACGGAATACGTTTTACGGCAAATGACAAATGACGAACAACACTTCACCATTGTAACAAATTATCCGAGCGCATCCAAATCGGCGGGGGTGTCAACATCCCGCAGAATGGCGGCATCGGGCACAGCGACGGCTTCCGCCACCGGCAAATGCGCCGAGACCACCGCCCGCGCGCCCGCATCGCCGCGCAACTGCCTCAACTGCGGAAACAATTCGCGCCCCAGCAGCACCGGATTGCCCCGTTTGCCCGCAAACGTGGGGTACACCACCGGCGCGAGCGTGCGCTGAAACCGCTCAATCAGCGCGTTGATGGTTGCTGCAGAAACTTGCGGCTGGTCTGCCAGCAGCACCACCACCGCGGCAATATTTTTTGGCAAAGCCGATAGTCCCGCTTGCAGGCTGGAACTCATCCCGTTTGCCCAGCTTGGGTTCTCCACCACCATCAATTGAGTTGAAGGGAGCGCGCCGCGCACCGCGTCCGCCCGTGCGCCGAGCACCACCGTCACGCCATCCGCCGCCGATGCCAGCGCCGCATCTGCCGCGTGCGCCACCAACGGCTTGCCGCGCCACTGCGCCAGTTGTTTCCCCCCGCCGAAACGTCGCCCTTCGCCCGCCGCCAGCACCACCGCCGCCACTCGATTCACCACCCGCCGGATGGGCGTTTCATCTGCCACCGCGCCCAACGCCACCGCCGAAATCCCGTCCGTTTTCAGCATCAACCGGGCAGTGTGCACCGCCGCCGCTTCGGTTTCGGCGGTCACTTTGTTCAACAGAGGGACGACCCGTGCGCCGGGCGGCGCGGATTTTCGTCCCCCCTGCGGGTGCGCCAGCACGGCGGCGATGATTTCAGGGGTGATGGGGCACGCCGGGGGAACATCCGCCAGCGCGCTGATGATTTGCGGGCGGTGAACCCACTCGTCGGTGAGCGGTTGCGCCAGCACGTCCATCCCCGCCACGGGGATGACCACGGTTGTGCCGGGGGGAATCACCGGCTCATGGGCGGCAGGCGCTTTGAAACTGCGTCGCCGCGAGCCGTCCGCTTCATTCAAAATCACATCGAAATTGCCGGATTGCGCCAGCGCGTCAATCACGTCGGGGGGGATGCCGAAGGCGTTGGTGTCGTCGCGGTGTCCGGTGAGCAGCACCTGCCCGTGTTCGGCGACGGCTTTTTTCAGCGCGGGCAGAATATCCGCCACTGATTGCGTTTCGGGGTTGAAAGCGACGGCGGC
The DNA here is from genome assembly GCA_964570315.1 of uncultured Anaerolineaceae bacterium. GTDB lineage: Bacteria > Chloroflexota > Anaerolineae > 4572-78 > 4572-78 > JANTHQ01. Next base: position 6,127 of record CAZMXX010000176.1, read on the forward strand.
GGGCGCAAGGGCTATCTGCGCGGCAAAAATGCGGGTGCTGGTGGTGAGCAGCACTTTTTTCCCGGCGGCGGAAAGTTCCCGCCCCAGCCGGAACATCGCCGTGCTTTTGCCGCCGCCGCCCACAAAAGCAACGCAATCGCCGGTTTGAATTTTAAATGCGTGGGAGAGGTTCATAAGGGATAGGGATAGAGATAGGGGAGAGAAGCGGCTTTCTCCACCCCTATCTCTATCTGAATGTTATTCAGAGTATCCGTCTGAGAAGACTTCAATCATCAAATACGGGTCGCCGAGGGGGTACAGGATGGGGCTGGTACAGCCGTTGGCGACATATTCGCGCACTTTGGCTTTTACTTCTTCCGGCGTACCGCTGGCGGTGATATGCTGAACCAAATCATCGGGGACGTATTTCATTGCGTCTTTGATTTGCTCTTTGGTGGCGGGCCACCCCAGAATGGATTGGATTTTCTGCACCACTTCCGGCGGGGTGTTGCTGGCTTTGGTGATGTGCGGTTGCTGGGCGATGTACTGGGTCAACAGCCAGCGCGCGCCGTCGAGGGCTTTGGCGCGGTCGTTGTCCACCGAACACACAATCAACTGCGGGCGGTCAATCTCGTCCAGCGAGCGCCCGGCTTTTTCCGCGCCGATTTTCAGATTATCCATATAGCCTTTGTTGTATTCGGGGGGCACGCAGTAATTCATCACCACCCCGTCGGCAATTTCACCGGCGAGCTGCGTCATTTTGGGACCGGTTGAGCCAATCATCAGCGGCACATTGCGCGGTTCCTGCCGTCCGTGCACCACATCGAGCTTGATGTCTTTCACTTTGTGGAATTCGCCGTCATACGTGACTGTTTCCATGTTGAGCAGGCGGCGCATCACTTCGATGGTTTCGCGCATCGCTTTGAGCGGCTTGCGGCGGTGAATGCCCACATTCGTGGCGAGGGGGTCCCACCACGCGCCAATCCCGCAAATCATCCGGTCGGGGGCGAGGTCATCCAGCGTCAAAAAAGTTGCCGCCAGCAAACCGATATTGCGTGTCCAGTTGTTGATGACCCCGGAACCGATTTTAATGCGTTCGGTCACGGCGGCGAAGGCAGCCATCGGCACAATGGCATCCCGTACCAGACGGCTTTCCGCCTGCCACACGGCTTCAAAATTATTCTTTTCAGCATATTGCGCCAGTTTCATCCCCTCGCGGAGGTCGTGCGCATCTTGCAGATACAATGCAACGCGGTCTTTCATTTAGGCATCTCCTTTTTTGGTGGTCAGTGGTCGGTTGTTGGTTATCAGTGGTTGGTGGCGCAGTGCCACAAAAACTGAAAACAGATAACTGGGAACTATTTTACTTTAAATCCGAAAGAACGTCAAACGCCCGAAAATTCGTCAGGTTGTCGGACAAATTTTGTGGCGCGGCGATAATCCTCCCAATCCTGCGGCGTATCCAAATCGAATGCCGGACCGGGGGCGCGGAAAATGACGGGAGGAATGCCGGCGGCTTCGGCGGCGGCACAGTGGCGGCGGAAGCTGTCCGCGCCGAATGCGGGGGCGATGGCGGCGGGCGGGCGCAGAAGCAGGGCGTTGGTTCCCGTCTCCCGGCGGCAGGGGGCGATGACCACCGTGCGGGGCGCGTCCATCTGCGCGATGAGCGCGTGCAGGTCGGTGGGGGAGAGCAGGGGGAGGTCAAGGGGGAGCACCAG
>CAZMXX010000177.1:0-7806 GCA_964570315.1 uncultured Anaerolineaceae bacterium
GATGAAAGCCCACACTTCGTCCACCAAACGCGCATCGAAAAACGCGCCCAGCACCGCCCCGCCCCCTTCGATTTGCAGGCTATTGTAGCCGCGTCGCCCCAATTCGTCCAACAGCGAACCGAGCGCCACCCGCCCCGCCGAGTTTTCCGGCAGAATCAACGGCTCGACGCCCTGCGCCGCCAACTGCTGCCGCCGCTCGGCGGGCATTTGTGCCGTGGTGGCGACCAGCGTTTTGCCGGGCAAATCGGGGGAAAAAAGTTTCGCTGTCAACGGCACACGCCCCCGACTGTCCAGCACCACCCGCACGGGATGGCTCGGCGACACGTCGGGCAGGCGCACCGTCAAGCGCGGGTCGTCGGCGAGCACGGTTTCCGCGCCGACGACAATCACATCGCACATTTGGCGCAACCGGTGACCCATCTCCCGCGCCGCCGCGCCGGAAATCCATTGGCTGTGTCCGGTGCGGGTGGCGATTTTCCCATCCAGACTCATCGCAAATTTGGCGATGACATACGGTCTGCCGGTGGTCACGGCGTGGAAGAAAAAGCGGTTCAATTCGCGGGCTTCCTCCGCGCACAACCCGGCGGAAACGTCGAGTCCCGCCGCCGCCAAGCGCCGGTGTCCGTCGCCGCCGACGTGCGGGTTGGGGTCGGCGACGGCATAATGCACCGCCGCAATCCCCGCCGCGATGATGGCGTCGGTGCAGGGCGGCGTTTTCCCGTGATGGTTGCACGGTTCGAGAGTGACATACATCACCCCACCCCGCGCTCGCTCACCCGCTGCACGCAGTGCCTCAATTTCGGCGTGGGGCAATCCCGCCCGCCGGTGATACCCTTCCCCGACAATTTGCCCGTCTTTGACAATCACCGCGCCGACCATCGGGTTGGGGCTGGTGAACCCTTCCCCCGCGCGGGCGAGGGTCAGGGCGCGGGTCATATACCGCTCATCCATCACCGGCTGCCCGTGGCGCACTCAAAATTCTTCCGCATAGGTTGCCCCCTGCCCCGGCGATTCGCACACTTCCACCGCAATTTGCGTCAAATTTTCCGCGCCGATGGCGTTCAGGGCGGATTTCATTTCGCCGCAAATGTAGCGCGCCAGCATTTCGGAGGTCACGTTGGGGATGGGCAGCAGCACAACATCATCGGCGGGGAACCGGTAGAATCGCCCGTCGTAATCGGCGGTGATGGCGTCGCCGCGCCGTTCCACCCGAATTTTCGCGCTGTCGGTGGGGAGCAGCACTTTGTGGTCAATCGCGTCGCAAATGGTTTTGAGCATTTTTTTGGTTTTCACAAAATCAAGCACATAATCATTTTCATCGAGCGTGCCGTCCAGCCACAGCCCGGTGGTGAAATTATGCCCGTGTAGCGCCTCGCAGCGCGTGCCTTCGTAGGTGATAAAATGCGCGGAAGAGAAATTGATGTATCCTTTTTCCACGCGGATGGAGAATTTTCCCATAGTTTTTCTGAAGCAAGGCGTATGGAGCAAGAAGTAAGGGGCTGTTTTTCCCACACTCCATACATCCGGCTTCCTACTCCTTGATAATTTGATGCGCCCGCAGCATTGCCAGCAATTGCGCCACAATTTCTTCGGTGGAACGCAAATCCGTTTCCACCGCCAACTCCGGGTTGGCAGGGGCTTCATACGGCGCGGAAATGCCGGTGAAGTTTTTGATTTCCCCACGCAGGGCTTTGGCGTACAACCCTTTGGGGTCGCGGCGTTTGACCACTTCGAGGTCACACTGCACCGCAATCTCGAAGAAGCGTCCGTCCGGCAGCAGCGAGCGCGCGAAATCGCGGTCTGCCTGAAAGGGCGAGATGAAACTGCACAGCACCACGTTGCCGTGTTCAAACCCGATGCGCGCCACTTCCGCCACCCGCCGGATATTCTCACGGCGGTCGGCGTCGCTGAAGCCCAAATCGCCGTTCAACCCGTGCCGCAGATTGTCGCCGTCCAAAAACATCGTGCGCACATTGTGGGCGTACAGGTGTTTTTCCAGCAATTTGGCGATAGTTGATTTCCCGGAGCCGGATAATCCGGTGAACCACAGCACGGCGGCTTTGTGCCCGTTCAGTTTTTCGCGCATTTCCCGCGCAATATCCGTGACCTGCCACGTGACATTCGACGATTTTTGCCGTGCGGCGGCGGTTTCGGCGGTCTCTTCTTTTTCCACCACATCGCTGAGTTGGCGGGATTTGCCGCGAATCATCCCCGCCGCAACGGTGAGGTTGGTGTACGGGTCAATCAAAATGAAGCCGCCCGTGTTCCGGTTGATCTGGTAGCGGTCGAAGAAAATCGGCTCGGCGGTGGTAATCTGCACCCGCCCGATTTCATTCAGGGTCAGCGTTTCGGCGGGGTCGCGGTGCATGGTGTCCACATCAATTTTATAATTCAATTCCGAAATGAAGGCTTTGACGGTGTGGGTGGTGTGTTGCAGCCAATATGTGCCCTGCGGATTCATCGGCTCATCATTCATCCAGCAGAGTGTGGCGTCCAGTCGGTTGCTGACGTGGGGCAGGTTGCGCGCGCGGACAATCATATCGCCCCGGCTGATGTCGATTTCGTCCGTCAGGGTCAACGTCACCGAATCCCCGGCGACGGCTTCGGGCATATTTTCATCTTCATAGGTGACAATGGCTTTCACCTGCGTGGTGAGTCCGCTGGGGAGCACCACCACTTCCTCACCCGGGCTGATGCGTCCGCTGGCGATTTGCCCGGCGAACCCGCGAAAATTCTGGTGCGGGCGGAGGACATATTGCACCGGAAAACGAAAATCGACCAAGTTGCGGCTGGCGCCGACATTCACCGTCTCCAGATGATGGAGCAGAGTCGTGCCATCGTACCACGGCATATTTTCGCTCGGCTCCACCACATTATCCCCTTTGAGGGCGGAAATGGGAATGAAAACGATGTCTTTCACCGAGAGTCGCGCCGCGAATTCCTGATAATCCGCCACAATTTTACGATAGGTGTCTTGGTCGTAATTCACCAAATCCATTTTGTTGATGGCAACGACGATGTGCGGAATTTGGAGCAGGGCGGCGAGGAATCCGTGCCGTTTGCTCTGGGTGAGCACCCCTTTGCGTGCGTCAATCAGAATGATGGCGAGTTCGGCGGTGGAGGCGCCGGTGACCATATTGCGGGTATATTGGATGTGCCCGGGGGTGTCGGCGATGATGAATTTGCGTTTGGGGGTGGCAAAATAGCGATATGCCACATCAATGGTGATTTTCTGTTCGCGCTCGGCGCGGAGTCCATCGGTGACCAGCGCGAGGTCGATGTATTCGTCGCCCCGTTTTTTGCTGGCGCGTTCCACCGCCTGCATTTGGTCTTCAAAAATGGTTTTCGTATCGTACAACAACCTGCCGATGAGCGTACTTTTGCCGTCATCAACACTGCCGGCGGTGGTAAATCGAAGAAGATCTGTGTGTGCCATAAGTTATCCGAAACCTTACACTTGAATATCAGAGTTACGAGTTACGAGTTACGAGTTACGAGTTACGAACTACGAGTTACGAATTTTCGTCATTCGTCATTCAAAATTAGAAATAGCCTTGTCGTTTGCGGTCTTCCATCGCCGCTTCGGAGCGTTTGTCGTCGGCGCGAGCGCCCCGCTCGGTGACGCGGGCGGAGGCGACTTCCGCCACAATATCGCCGATGGTGGCAGCGGGCGATTCCACCGCGCCGGTACAGGTCATATCGCCGATGGTGCGGAAACGGATGACCTTTTCTTCCACCGTTTCGCCCGGTCGGGGCTGCACCACTTCCGAAACCGCCAGCAGCACCCCGTCGCGGTTGACCACTTTCCGCCGGTGCGAAAAATAGAGCGACGGCAGTTCGATATTTTGTTCCTGAATGTACTGCCAAATGTCCAGTTCCGTCCAATTGCTGATGGGAAAGACGCGGAAATGCTCGCCGGGAGCTTTGCGCCCGTTGTACAGATTCCACAATTCGGGGCGCTGATTCTTCGGATTCCACTGTCCGAAAGCGTCGCGGTGGGAGAAGAATCGTTCTTTGGCACGCGCCTTCTCCTCGTCCCGCCGCGCCCCGCCGATTGCCGCCTCGAATTTGAACTCAGCCAGCGCGTCCAGCAGAGTCACGGTCTGCAAAGCGTTGCGGCTGGCGTCGGGTCCCGTTTCCTCCTGTACCCGTCCGCTGTCGATGGAATCCTGCACGTAGCGCACAATTAATTCGACACCCAGCGATTCAATCAGCTTATCCCGAAATGCCAGCGTTTCCGGAAAGTTGTGCCCGGTGTCCACGTGCAGCAGGGGGAAGGGAATTTTGCCGGGATGGAAGGCTTTTCGCGCCAAGTGTACCATCACAATGGAGTCTTTGCCGCCGGAGAACATCAGCACGGGGCGTTCAAACTGCGCGGCGACCTCCCGCATCACAAAAATCGCTTCGGATTCAAGTTGTTTCAGATGTGAGCGAAGGTAAGTTGTGGTTGAAAGTGTGTTCATCAATTATTGCCTTTGGTTGTTTGGGGTTAATCCGACAAAAACAAAACGTAAAACGCGAGATGCGGCAAGACTGTGGCGCAACCAACATTTTACGCTCTGAAAACCGACAGCATTATAGCACGTTTCGGCGGGGTGTTCAATTCGGCGAGGCGGTGCTATCCCAGCACGGCTTTCGCCTGCGCCACGACATTATCCACCGTGAATCCGAATTGCTCGAACAGCACGCTCGCGGGGGCAGACGCACCGAATCTGTCCAGCCCGATGATGCGCCCGCGTTCACCGACCCAGCGCTCCCAGCCGAAGGTGACGCCCGCCTCCACTGCCACCCGCGCGGAGATTTCCGGCGGCAGTACGGTATCCCGGTATGCCCGCGGCTGGGCGGCGAAGAGTTCCCAGCTCGGCATGCTGACCACCCGCGCACCGATGCCCTCTTGCGCCAGTGCATCCGCGGCGTCCATCGCCAGCCCCACTTCCGAGCCGGTGGCAATCAGAATGACATCGGGACTGCCGGAGGGTGCATCCCGCAGAATATACGCCCCCTTTTCCACCGCTATCGGCGCGGGGTCGAAGGTGGGTACTTTTTGCCGGGTGAGCGCCAACACCACCGGACCCGATTTGTGTTCCAGCGCCACCCGCCACGCTTGCGCCGTTTCGTTGGCGTCGGCGGGACGGATGAGCGTGAAGTTGGGAATTGCCCGCAGCGCCGCCAGATGTTCCACCGGCTGGTGGGTGGGACCGTCTTCCCCCAAGCCGATGCTGTCATGCGTGAATACGAAAATGGCATGCACGTGCGACAACGCCGCCACCCGCAACGCCGGACGGCTGTAATCGGCGAAGACCAAAAATGTGCCGCCATACGGAATGATGCCGCCGTGCAGCGCCATCCCGTTGATGATGGCACTCATCCCATGTTCGCGCACGCCGAAATGGAAGTTGCGCCCGCTGTAATTTTCCGCGGAAAAAGCGGGATAATCTTTCAGGAAGGTATTGTTGCTGGGCGCTAAATCCGCCGAGCCGCCGATGAGATTGGGGATATACGGGGCAATGGCATTCAGCACCTTCCCCGATGCGGCACGAGTTGCCATACCGCCGTCCGCCGGATTGAACACCGGCAACGCTTCCGCCCATCCGGCGGGCAATTCCCCGGCGATGGCGCGTTTCAAAACGGTAGATTCGGCGGGGAAAGCGGCTTCATACGCCGCAAAACGGTCGAGCCACGCCGCTTCCACCTCCGCGCCCTGCGCCACCGCCTGCCGGAAGAAATCGCGGGCGGCGTCGGGCACGGTGAAGGGTTCATCCCATTGCCAACCGTATGCCGCTTTGGTCAGTTTGATTTCCTCCGCGCCGAGCGGCGACCCATGCACCCCCGATGTATCCTGCTTGTTCGGGCTGCCATAGCCGATATGGGTGCGGCAAGCGATGATACTGGGTTGGTCGGTGACGGCTTGCGCGGCAACAATCGCCTCGGCAATGGCGGCGCGGTCATGCCCGTCCACCGATTGCACGTGCCAGCCATACGCGCGGAAACGCGCCATCCGGTCTTCAGTGAACGCCAAATCGGTGCTGCCGTCAATGGAAATGTGGTTATCGTCATACAGATAAATCAGCTTGCCCAGCTTCAAATGTCCCGCCAGCGATGCCGCTTCATGCGAAACCCCTTCCATCAAATCGCCGTCGCTGACGATGCCGTAGGTGTAATGGTCAATAATATCGTGCCCGGCTCGATTGAAGGTCGCCGCCAGAAACGCCTCGGCGATGGCGAAACCCACGCCGTTGGCGAAACCCTGCCCCAACGGTCCGGTGGTCGTTTCCACGCCGGGGGTCAGCCCCACTTCGGGGTGTCCGGGGGTGATACTGCCCCACTGCCGAAAGCTTTTCAGGTCGTCCAGCGAGACATCATAGCCGGTCAAATGCAGGAGGCTGTACAGCAACATCGAGCCATGTCCGGGGGAAAGCACGAATCGGTCGCGGTTGAACCAATGGGGATTGCGTGGATTGTGGCGCAAAAACTGCGTCCAAATCACAAATGCGCCGTCCGCCATCCCCATCGGCATGCCGGGATGCCCCGAATTAGCTTTTTGCACACCGTCAATCGCCAGCGTGCGGATGGTATTCACACAAAGTTGTTCCACTGTTTGGTCAGTCATAGCGTCTCCTGTTTCAGGTTCAAAGTTCGTACTGCGTATTTCGTATTGCGTGAAGTCACGGAATACGGAACACGCAATACGTTTCACGTTTCACGTTTCACGTTTCAATTTTCAATTGCAATCATGGTATCGCACCCACGCCGCAATTCGAGCGATGTCGTCGGGGGTGGTGCGGCAGCAACCGCCGATGACTGCCGCCCCCGCGCGCTGCCACGCCGCCGACAGTTCGCCGTATTCGCCGTGCGCTGCCGCGCCGTGCCACGATTTTTCCGCCACGGAATAATCTTCGCCGGAATTGGGATAGACAATCAGCGGCTTGTCGGTTTTCTCCCGCGCCGAGGCAAGCAGTGCCGGGATAAATTCCGGCGGGGTGCAATTAATCCCCACGGCGGCAATTCGGGGGAAATCGTTCAGCCACGCCACACAATCGGCGAAGGGCGTGCCGTCGGAAATGTGCGCGCCGTCTTTGGCAGAAAAACTCAGCCACGCCCAATGGTCGGGGAATTCATCCGCCAGCAAATGCGCCAACGCCTGCGCCTCCAAAAATGACGGGATGGTCTCGCAGGCGAAAATAGCCGCCGCCGTTTCCGCCAGCACTGCCAAACGGGGGCGATGAAAGGCGATGAGTTCAGCTTCCGTCAGTCCGTAATCGCCCCGATATTCCGAGCCGTCCGCCAAAAATGCGCCGTAACTCCCCACCGATGCGGCGATAATCGGCTTGGGGCGGTGGGCACGGTGCGCCGGCTCCGCCCAAAATTCGTCCCGCGCTTCCACCGCCAATTGCACCGCCAAACGCATCAATGCGGCGGCTTCCGCGCGCGACAGTACCCGCCGCGCGAAACCTTCAAAGGTGGCTTGGTAGCTCGCGGTGGTGGCGCAATCTGCCCCGGCGGCGAAATAGTCCAAATGAACCCGCTTAATCAGCTCAGGTTGTTCCAGCAACACCTTCGCCGACCACAGCGGATCGTTCAAATCGCAGCCGTGCCGTTCCAACTCTGTCGCCAGCGCGCCATCCAAAATCAGCGTGCCATATTCCTTTAAAATTGTTGCAATTGGATTTACATTCATTTTTGCGCTAAAATTAGAGTAGTTTTCGGTTCTCAGTTTTCAGTTTTCGGTTCTCCGTTTACTGACCACTGATAACTGATAACCAACCACTGAAACCCAACAGGCTATTAGCTATTATACACAAAGTA
>CAZMXX010000178.1:0-7798 GCA_964570315.1 uncultured Anaerolineaceae bacterium
GCCGGCGGAAATAGTGTTGGCAGATAACGGACCCCATGGCGGTTACACTGCCACCACCGATGCCTGTGCAGGTTGCCATCGGGCACACACCGCCAGCGGTGCCAAACTGCTGGTCAGTGACGTGCCCAATTTGTGCATGTCTTGCCATGGCTCCACTGCCACCGGCGCGGACACCAATGTGGAAGACGGTGTCTATCTGGAGCGGGATGGTGTTGTGGACAATGAAGGGCTTAGCGGCTATGGACTAAAAGGCGGCGGGTTCCTTAATGCTACGATGGATGTCCGGTTTAACTTGACCGCAACCAGCGAACCGGTTACCTCGAAACACAATTATGATGGTGCTATCGGCACCATTTGGGGGAACGGTGCCATCGGTTCCGGCGCGGGAAAAACCAACTTCGCGCTGACCTGCACCAACTGCCATGACCCGCACGGCAATGCCAGTACCACCAACGGTCCCACCTATCGCCTTTTGCGCGCCATTCCGAATGGTTCCGGTGCAGGAGGTGGAGTGGATGTTACCGATGAAGGTACAAAATCCTATACCGTCCCGAACACCGATAATGAATACTTCGGTGTCGGTTACGGCGCACGAAGTGCGATGCTGTCTAACTGGTGTGCTCAATGCCATACCCGGCACGCCGCACCCAGCGGCAGTGCGACCACAAATTCCGGTGACCCCATTTTTACCTTCCGTCACACTACCACCGGTGCGATTGTGGGTTGTATGAACTGCCACGTTGCTCACGGGACTTCGGCGAAGGCTCAGGGTTTTGCCAGTGGCGTGGCTTGGCCCGATGGAACTTCCCCGACCGGGAACGAACGCAGCAGTCTGCTCCGGTTGGATAATCGCGGGGTTTGCGAACAATGCCATCTTAAATAATGGCACATAGGATTTGGGGGGAGCGTTGTTCATCCCCCCAATCCCCTTTGTTAAGTTTGAAAAATTGTTGTAATCATTGTCACAAAACCATTTTGCAATCATTCTGCCAATCGTACTTGTTTTTATTTGGTATCTATATTATTTCTGAATTTGACGGCTGACCTTGTTTTTATCCGGAAATAAATTTCCGGGCTAACAGCCAAAGCCGACTTAAGTCGGCTTAAGTTCTGAGCCTTGAACTTCAGTTCAGGACAAAAACCGGAGCCGTACCGACGAATGGCAGCGAAGATACTATCTTATGACGAACTTATACCGACCACAGGCATCATCCCGGCATATAAACCGCTGGCTCTTGTTGATAATTCTGCTGGGGGCAATAACGTTTATCGCGTTCCAATATCCCGTTCCGGCGCAAGCAAACGGCGGACCCCACGGCGATTACATCGCCACCACCGATGCCTGTGCCGGATGTCACCGGACGCATACGGGCAATAACGCCCGCATGCTGCCCACCACTGCGAATGACAACGCGCTTTGTTTCGCGTGCCATAACGGTACCGGCGCTGCACCTGCGCCCGTTGTCTCCACACATGGCAACACCGATTTCATCGGGCGGGCAGAGGGACAATTTGCTCTGAACTGCACTCAGTGTCATGACCCCCATGGCAGTAAAACCAATATTTTCAGCATAAAAAATTATGTGCTGGTGCAGGATGGCGCCGGGACGCTGACCACCGGACCGATACAATTCACGGCGGTGACCGGCGCGAACTCCTTTGACGATGGCGTCAGCGCGGTGAACAGCCGGGTGTGCGTGGCGTGTCATGACACCGCCGCCAACCCCGGATACCCGATGACCGGACACACCGGCGGCGCGGGTCACTTGGGCGGCAACGATTTCACCGGACAGGATTGCACCTCATGCCATTTCCACAGCGCTGATAGCGATTACAGCACGCAGGACGGCTTTATGCCCGTTGGCGGCTGTACGCTGTGCCATGCCTCCCCGGTGGACAATGGCGACGGCATCCCCACGGGCGGGCGGCGCGCCGTGGTCGGCGAATTTAGCAACAACAGCCACCATGTGCAGACCGCCGTCACTGACCAGGATTGTATGGCGTGCCACTATACCGGCAATCACCAATCCGGGTTTGTGAAACTGTATGATGCGGATAATCCGGGCAACATCATCACCCTGAATGCCGACCCGATGACGAATGCGGCGGAAGCGAAAAAACTGGAGCCATTCTGTCTTTCCTGCCATGACGGCGACGGCGCGAGTGGCGCCACCCCCTTCCAAGACGGGGTGATGCCGCCCGCGCTCGACACCACGTTGTGGGCGAATTCATCGCACGGCAATAATGCCACCTGCTTCGATTGCCACAATAACGGGCACGGCTCGGTGAAGGTGACGCTGCTGGGACCCTACAACGCCACCAACGACCCCACGCTCCCCGGCGACCCCCTCCGCGAGCAGGAAGGATTGTGTTACCTGTGCCATGATGCGGATGGTCCCGCCTCGGTGGACATTCAGAGCCAGTTCAATCTATCCTCGCACCATGATGTCGATTCGCTGGAACAGCAGGCGAACGGCTCGAAGGTGGAATGCGTGGATTGCCACAATCCGCATACCGTCAACGGAGTCAACAAAACCGCCAACCCGGACAATACCAACCAATTGTGGACGAGTACGGGCGTCGCCTTCTGCCAAACCTGTCACGACGGCATTTCACCGGCGACGGTGTTGTTCCCCGCAACGTCCAGCGGCACGGGATACGACAAATCGGTTTATGCCGGCGCGCACGCCGACCAACTCGGCTCCGATAGTTGTCGCTTGTGTCACAGCGAGCACGGCACAAACTTCATTTCCACGCTGAAAGACCAGTTCGTCATCCAGGATTTCAACAATTATGCCGTGGGCGACTATCAGGTTTGCTGGACATGTCATGACCCTGATTTGGTCATCGGTCCGGATAAAAACAACAAAGCGGTCAATGCTTTCAGTGATTTGCACTATAAACATGTGGTCGGCGAACAGGCAACTTGTATCGAATGCCATGACACCCATCGCCCGCATGATATTGGCGAGAAGGGGTTGATCACTTTCGATTATCCTGCGTCGAACGGTTGGGATTTTAACTATATCGGCGGTAGAAATGGCAGTACCGCGTTTTGGTTGAATGGTACGGAAACGCAGGGTAGTTGTTATTTAAATTGCCACGGTAAAGATCACACGCCGAAATCCTACACCCGTTTTGATGTGAATACAGTGACGGCGTGTATCGCTTGCCACTCTGCGCCGCAAGACAACGGCGATGGTCTGCCCGTGGGCGGACGGCGTGCGGTGGTGGATGAGTTCGGCAATACCAGCCACCACGTGCAGGGGCAGGTCACCAGCACCGATTGTCAGGTGTGCCACAATGAGACGGCGGGCAACAACCATCAGGACGGCTATCTGCAATTGCTGAACGCCGACAACGGCACAACCTACACCGAAAGCGCGTCGGGGGCGTATCGCTTGCCCACCAACGCCACCGATTTGAGCAACCTGACCAATTTCTGCCAGAGCTGTCACGATGCCAACGGCGCAAATGGCAACCTGGCGCCCTTCTCGGATGGGCTGACGCCGCCGGTGGTGAGCTTACACAGCAATCAGGACATCACATCGCCCGCCGAGTCAGGTTTCTCGGTGGACTGCGTGCAATGCCACAACGGACACAGCAGCGCAACCAACAATTCCATTGTTAAATCCGATGTGATTGTGGCGGGCGCGACAACCACCGGTCCGGTGGCGCTTGCCGCGCGCACGGGCGTCGATTCGTTTGATGAAGATGACGGCACGGCGCCAGCAAATAATGTGGATGATGTCTGCGTGACCTGCCATGTCAACTCGTCCAACCCCGGTTTCCCGATGACGAACCACGAGGGCGGGATTAATCATGTCGGCGGGACGAATTACGCCGGACAGGACTGCACCACCTGCCACAAACACGATGTGGACAACAACGCCCTCACCCGCGACGGATTTATGCCGGTGGTGTCGTGTGTTGGCTGCCATTCTTCGCCGCAGGATGATGGCGATGGGCAACCGGCGGGCGGTCGGCGCGCGGTGGTGAATGAATTCGGCGGAACCAGTCATCACGTTAAAAAAGCGCAAGTGACCGATGCCGATTGTCAGGCGTGTCACTCCGAGCGGTACGGGCAAGCGAACCATATGAACGGCATCGTGCAGGTGATCAATGCCGATACCGGCGCCGACATCGCCGAGACCTTCTCCGGCGCATTCGACACCCTGACCAGCCAAACGGATTTGGCGAATTTGACGACCTTCTGCCAAAGTTGCCATGACGCTGATGGCGCTGCTCGGCTCGCCACCCCGCTTGACCCCTTCGGCGACGGAAATCCGCCGGCGGTGGTCAGCCAGCACTCGAATATTGACTTCAACGGCGGTGTGGAAGCAAACTTCTCAGTAGAGTGTATGCAGTGCCACACTTCGCACGGCAGCACCAACCTGTCGAATGTCAATCCTTCCATTTATGTGAACCCGCAAACACTGGTTCACACCGGTCCCGTGGTTTTCACCGCCCTCACCGGCACCGATTCGTATGATGAAAATGATGGCGGCGCGGATGTGGACGATATTTGCGCCACCTGCCACGTCAATATCGCCAACCCCGGCTACCCGATGGTAAATCACACCGGCGGCGATAATCACGGTGGCGGCACCACCAGTTACGCGGGGCAGCAGTGTACCGTCTGCCATCCGCACACCACTGATTCCACTGCCGCCACGCTCGACGGGTTTATGCCGGCAGGCGGCTGTACCGCGTGCCACGCTTCACCGCAGGGAAGTCGGCGGGCAGTGGTGAACGAATTCGGGCAGACCAGCCATCACGTGCAGGGGCAGGTGACGGATGCGGATTGTCAGGTGTGCCATGATACCACGAACCATCAGGGTGGTACGGTGTACATCAACAACGTTGATTTACCGGGAACATCGTATGCCTACAACCCCAACGACCCGACCACGGTTGAAACGGCGTGTCTGGCGTGCCACGATGCCAACGGCGCGGGCGGCGCAGCGCCGTTCAGCGACGGCATCATGCCGCCGGTGATTGACGCCACGCTGTGGGGTACAACCACTCACGCCCAAGCCTCGGCGAATGGGGCGGGCACGTGTTTCGACTGCCACACCAACGGGCACGGTTCACCGCAGACGAATATCCTGCTGGATACATACGTCATGACGGACTACACCAATTGGAACACCGCCAATTATCAGTTGTGCTGGAAATGCCATGACCCGGCAAAGGTTGTGGGAACAAGTAAAAAGAACAAAGCCGTCAACGCCTTTGACGATTTGCACTGGAAGCATGTTGGTGGCGAACAAGCGCCGTGTGTGGCGTGTCACAATCCGCATGCGCCGCATGATGCGGGCGAGCAAGGGCTGGTTGATTTCAGCTACGCGCTGGCAAACGGCTTCGACATTCAACTCATCGGCGGGCGCACTGCCAGTACTGCCTTCTGGATTAATGGCAATACCGGGTATTGTTACATTGCCTGCCACAACAAAGATCACACGCCGAAGAATTACCGGCGGCGCAGTGCCAATACGTTGTGGCGTATTGTTCAGCCTGATTATGATTATATCTTCAAGGTATTTTTACCGCTGGTGTATAAAAATGATGCACCCGAACCACCGCCGGTACCGATACCCTGACAACATAGAAAGGAGGTTCTCGGAATAAAACCATAACTGCCACATTCCCTCTCACCCGTTAGAATGGGTCAAAAGGGTGAGAGCCGGTTTTCAAGGAAAACGGAGGAATAATGACGTTTCGAAGATCAGTGCAAGTATTGCAGATGATCATAGTTGTGGCGGCACTTCTGTTCGTCAGTGGAACCATTGATACAGTCACGGTTTCCGCGAACAGCGGTCCCCACGGAAATTACACAGCGCTCACCGACGCTTGTGCCGGATGCCACCGGGCACACACGGCGGGGACCGCAAAGTTATTGATTGACAGCGTGCCGAATTTGTGCCTGACCTGCCACGGGAACGGCTCGCCCGGCGCGAATACCGATGTGATGAACGGCACATACGATGGCGGCGGCAATCTGTTGGGCGGTGGATTCGCCTACTATCAGGGACAGCCGGCAACCTCATCGCACAGTGTGGATGGCTCATGGCGAAATGCGTGGGGGAGCGGGACAACTTGGAGCAGTACCTATGACTGCGCGGGTTGTCACAACCCCGATAGCGGATTGGTGTGGCCCGGCGCGCCGACGTGGGGCATCAGTCCCGGCGCGGTGTCGAGTTATCCGGGGCGTGGGCAGAACGTGACCATGCCGCTCACCTGCACCAGTTGCCATGACCCGCACGGCGGGGCGAATTACCGGATATTGCAGCAGCGGATGCACCCGAGCGCTCCACAGCAAACGGATGGCAGCGGGTATATTCTGGTCACATCCAACGAACCCGGCGGCACTGCCCCCGACCAGCCGGGCTATGTGCCGAACTACACTTCGCCCAACTATAAACTGGGGCTGGGCGACTTCTGTCGCGGTTGTCACTTCACGTATCATCAGGAAGTATCTGTGAGCCCATTCAACGCCGAAGACGGCAAGGGGTTGATTACCCGCTACCGCCACAAAGTTGATATGACGCTTGGTGGGTTGACCACCAGTTTGCCGCTGGAAGACCCTGCCGGCGATGGCGTGAATGGCGATGATCAGGTTTTCTGCGTGACATGCCATTTCGCGCACGGTACAAAAGCATCTATGACCGGGCAGGCAACCGTTGCGCCGACCAACGACAGCGCATTATTGCGAATGGATAATCGCGGCGTGTGTGAGGACTGCCACAAAAAATAAATTCAGGTGAAATATTGAATGAAATGGCTCGATAACCCGGCATTTGTACGTCGGGCAACAATGGTGGTGACGGCGCTGATTGTGCTGGCAGTGATTGCGGTGAGTGTTCTCGCGTTTGCTGTCTTTCAATCGGAAAGCCGGACAACGGGGCGCGACGCTGCGCCAACGCCCGGAGCCGTCCGCCATCAACCCAAAGCGACATCCACCCCGGTGGTGCTGGAGTATGCCACACCAACCCGGATGCCACATACCAATCTCAATGGTCCCATTGGCAAACCGGCGGCAACCCTCACCGCCACGGCAACGCCCGACCCCGCATCTGCGACGCCGGCAACACCGGCGGGCGCACTTCCATCGGATGCGGTGACGCGACCTGCACCGGCTCATCCAACTTTTGAACCAACCACCCAGCCATGCAGTAACTGCCACGATAATTTGCGTTCACCGCAATAATACGGAACGGGCACGGCAGCCGGTTAAAGAAAACAACCATCAACAATGGCGTTGATGGTTGTTTTTTTTGTTGCAACTTCGGCAGATGTTACGGCGTGGTTTTCACGCCGGAGACGCAGCAGTCATCTCCGATGGGTGGCGGGATGCTGTCTTTCAGGTAGCATATTGCGGCGGTTTCGCTTTCATACCCCACTTTGACGTAAGTGTATGCCAGACATTCCGGGTCGTCCAGACAAGCGAGCCGACATTCTTCCGGGTCGGGTTGGACGGTGTTCACATCATCGGCGGGGACGGGAATTTTGAACACGCTGTACTCACCGCCGGGGCGGCTGGTATCCGGCTCCATGCTCACTGACGGGGGTGTCCGATTGGCGGCATACGCAAAAAACGGACATTCCGCCTCCGCGTTTTCCATCATTGCGCGCAGTACGTATTCCCCTTCATCCTGTGGATATTGCCATTGCAGGGTGACCACTTCATTGGGCACGGCGTCCACCGCCAAAATTTCATCATCGTTCAGCAGAATAAAAATTATCCCTTCAACATTGGCGGTCACCAAAATTTCCGTGTCCAGCCCCGCTTCATATT
>CAZMXX010000179.1:0-7783 GCA_964570315.1 uncultured Anaerolineaceae bacterium
GATGGGCATGGGGGAATCGGGCTATCTCGCGCTGGCGGAAAAGACGCTGGCGACCACCCGAAAGCTGATGGACGGCATCAACGCCATCCCCGAATTGGCGGTGCTGGGCAAGCCCGATATGAGCGTCTTCGCCTACCACAGCATCGACCCCGCGGTGAACATTCTGGCGGTAGCTGACCGGCTGGAAACGCGCGGCTGGCACATCGACCGCCAGCAGAAGCCGGAGAGTCTGCACGCGATGGTCAATCCGGGACACGCGGAGATTGCAGACGCATTTCTGGCGGATTTGCGCGACGCGGTGGCATATGTGAAAGCGCATCCGGGTATGGAGACCAGCGGCACCGCCGCCACTTACGGGATGATTGCCAAAATCCCCTTTCGGGGGATGATTCGGGACAATGTGTTGCAGATGATGATGGATATGTACGGTCCCAACGGCGGCACGCTCAATTTGGACGCGGACGCACAGGGCGACGATTTCGCCACCAAAGCGGGGCTGTGGTATCTGAAACTGCGCAGCAAATTGGCGCGCCGCAAACGGCGGCGATGACGGTATTAATGCACGGCGGATGGACTTTTCGGCGGGGTTGCGGACTGCTGCGCGGCAATCACCGTGTTGGCAAAAAATAACAGAATGGCGATGGCATTGAGTATCGCCCCCCATTTGCGCCATCCCGGCAGAACCAGCAAATCACCCGCGACGCGCAACGCCAGCGACAGATGGAGCAATCCCAAATGGCTGTAAAATCGCGGGGTGAAGGCGATGGCTTTGCCCATCACGGCGGGCAGGATGATGGGCGCGTGCCCGAAAATCATCGAAATGATGAAGCCGATGAAGAAAGCGTGCAGCACGGCATCGTAGATGAGTCCCCCCGTCACAGCGCCATAGCTTGCCCATAACATGCCGCCAACCACCAGCCAGAAATATCCCGCCAGCAGACAGACCGCAATAAATTTGGTCAACCCCGTTTTGCGGACGGTATAGCGCGCCACATCAAACTTCGACAGCCACAGCGCCAGCAGAACCATCCCCGCCCCGGCAATGCGCGCGCCGACCCCCGCATTGAACATGCCGACAATCAACCCGGCAGTGAAAATCCCCGTCGCCCAGAAAAAGAGCGAAATGACCCGTTTTCCGTGCCGCAGCACTCGCCCCAGTTCCAACCGTTCCCCCGCCACGGTGAGCAGCAGAAATCCAATCCACCAGCCGACGGCGGAAGAGACGGGCAGTCCCGCCAGCACCAGCGCGTTCCCCACCAGCCACATCGCCGCGCCGATTGCCATGGTGACGGTGTAACCGGCGGTTTCGATGCGCACAATCAGGATGAACACGGCAACCAGCCCCACCCCGGCGAGGGTCAGCAGCAACGCGGCAATCGACGCGGGCAAGCCTGCCAGCATCGCCAACCCGCCCAACGCGGCGAGCGCCGGGGCAATGTATGTCCATCCCCGGTTGAGCGCCACCGCCCGTTCCACGCCGATGACCGTGCCGAGAAAACCGCTCACCATCAGCGCACCGTGCCGCACGATGAATTCGGTTTGCAGCGGATTCCACACCCAACCCGCGCGAATCAATCCGCCCCACATTGCCGCCAGTAGAGAAAGAACCGCAATCAGTATCAGCGGATATTTTATTTTCGATGAGTTCATATCATTGCACCTGTTTTTTGAGATTTTGGATATTATAGCAGAGGGGGTGTCAAACGGAAATGACCTTTATCACAAAACTGCGCGGCGGCAGATTTAAAAGATTGTAGGGGCACGCAACGTGCCCCTACGGGTGAAACTGACACACTCAAATGAAATTCCGGGAGGGAGGAATGAGTTATTGCAGTTCTGCCAATTTCTCCTGCGCGAATTGCACCCACGTTTCGTTGTCGCTGAGGGAGATGAAGGTTTGGAAATCGGCGATGGCTTTTTCCGTTTCGCCGATGTCGGCGTAAATTGCGCCCCGATTGAAATACGGCGGCGCGGCGGCGGGGTCGATTTCGATGGCGCGGGAGAAATCCTCCAGCGCGGCATCCACTTGGCTCAGGCTGTAATACAGCACCCCGCGATTGAAATGGCTGGCGACGGAATCGGGACTGAGCTGCACTGCCAAATCGAGGTCTTTGGTCGCTTCGGCGAATTCACCGCGCTGCATGTGAATCTGCCCGCGATTGGTGTACAGGTCGGCTTCCCCCGGCTCAAGCTGGATGGCTTTGTCGTAATCTTCCAGCGCTTTGCTGCTTTCGCCCATCGCCACATACACCGAGCCGCGCCCCGCGAGCGGCAACGCCCAATGCGGACTGGCTTCAATGGCGGCGGTGAAATCGGCAATGGCGGCTTCAAATTCACCCAAATCATTGTTGGCAACGCCGCGATAGTAGAGCAGTTCGCCGTTGTCGGGCAGAATTGCCAACGCTTCGGTGAGGATTTTCACGGCGGATTCGCTGTTGCCGGAGTCAATCAAATCATGCGCGGTCGCCAGCATCAATTGCGCCTGCACTTCTTCGGCAGAGAGTTGCGGCTCGGCGGGCGCGGCGGGTTCGGCTTTGTTGCCGTAAAGAACCACACCCCCCACCAGCAAAACAAGCACAAAGACCGACAATCCGACGATAACACCGTACCGGATTGCTTTGGGGTTAACGGGTTTTCCGGTTTTTTTGACATTCATTGTTTTCACGCTCATGATTCTGTCCTTTATTTTGATTGTGTCCTGTGGATGGGAACCCTGCCATCGTTTCCCGTCCACAGTCCGCAATGAATTTCAGGGAAGTTCCCGGCTTGAGCGGAGAGAGGACTCAAGCCGGGAAGATTAATGTTGCGTCACAATGATCCGGTTAGCGGTTGGCAAAAAAGACCGTACCACCACCAATGGCGAGACCGAGCACCAGCGCAGCCAGCACCCAGATAACGATGGACTGGCTCGCGGGGGCAGGTTCTGCCGGTGCGGCTTCCGCGGTTGTGCCGGTCTCCGCCTGACTGAGCGCGGCTTCTGCCGTGGCGGCTTTCGATTCCGCGTCAGCAGCCATTGATTCGGCGGTTGCGGCTTTCGATTCGGCATCCGCGAGAGCGGCTTCCGCATCGGCGGCTTTCTGGTTCGCTTGGTCAAGCTCTTCCTGTGTCGGACCGGCGGGCATATCTGCCGGAGCAGCGGCTTCCGCCACCGATTTCTGAATGACCTGATTCATGATGTCAATGTGTTGATCATCATTCATCGCGCGCCCGAAGTTGGCAACCACTTTGTCCGTCCAGAAACCGGCATCCGCCATGTTCTGGTGACAGCCCATGCACACACCGGTGCGTTCCATACGGTCGCGGGTGTCTTTATCCAGCGGACGGGAATCGGGCCAGTGGGAGCCGACGGTTTGCAGTTGCTCGCCCGTTTCGGGGTCGATGATTTGGCTCAGGTCGAAGGTCAGGTCGGGGATGCCGGGCATCTGCACTTGGGCATTTTCCGCCATGATGGAACCATCGGGATTTTCGAGGTCAACGTAGCGGTCTTTTTCATACCCTTGCAGGAAGCGTCCGCCTTCGATGCCGTAACCCAGCGATTTGGGGTTGTTGTGGCAGCTTTCGCAGGTTCGGGCAACCCGACCGGCGGTGTGCGGTTGCACGGGCGCCATGTCCATGCCGCGCTGACCTTCCGCGCCGGCGCCTTCCACGTTGGGAGCGGTGCGCCCGATTTCGTTGTGGGTCACCACGGTTCCATCCGGCGCTTTCACGGTGAAGATAACCTGACAACCGGGCATCAACGGGGTCACACGACCTTCACCATTGATACCGAGTACGGGTTCTTCCCAGCGCAGATACGAGCGGCTCTCACTCACTTTCCCCGGCGATTTGAGCACGTTGTTGGTGCCATCGGGGTTTTTGGAATTGGCGGAAGCGACCCAGTCGGTGTCGGTCTTCTGGTTGCCGTCGGCATCGGTGCTGTAATCCACGTTGACGTGGCAGCCGTAACACTGCGGCGCCCAGTCGGCGTGGCAGGCGTAACATTCCAGCTTGTCAATGTGCGCTTCGATGCTGCCCATCGCCACTTCGGCGTTCATGTTTTTCCATTCGCTGTCATCGTTGAGCTGTTTCAAAAGCGGCACAAAGAAATCTTTGCCGGTGGCAGAGTGGACAACGACTTTCCCCTCTTTGGTGCGCACGACATTCCCGAAGGGGTTGCCGCGTGCGGTGAGCAGATAGCCGTCTTCGGGGTCATACAGCGTCCCGAATTGGCTGGTCAGGTCGGTGAAACCACCCACGCCGCGCGCATCCTGTGGCAGGTCGCGCCCGAATTCTTCGCCGTACCCGATGGGCAATTCCCACGGATATTGTTTCGGCGTGCCGTGGCAGTCGGCGCACTCAATTTCCACCTGTCCGAGCGTTGTGCCGAAGATGGAGCCGTCACCGTGCATTTCGATGCTGGTGTGGCAATCCTGGCACAGCATACCGCCTTCGGGGTTTTCCGGGCGGCTCTGTTTTTCATGGTGCAGGTCTTCTTTGATGAACAGGTATTTTTTGGTGTGCAGCTTGGGTTGTTTGCCGCCGTCTTCATTCAGCGGTGTGCCATAGGGGAATTCCATCAACCCCTGATAACTCACGCCGATGCGTTTTCCACGGTTGTGGCAAGAGTTACAGCTTTCGGTGGGGATACCGTTGCGGGCTTCGCGCGTTCCCTGAATGGAGTGAATCAGCAAGTGTCCCGGTTCATCTTTGGGGATGGTGGGGTCGTTGCCTTCGTACAACCCTTCGTTACTGTATGGAATGTGGCACGACGAGCAGCCGGTTCCGCGCCAGTCGCCGCGTTTTTGACGCGGGGAAATCGCCACGTGACAGCGTTGGCATTGCTGTCGCTGGTAGGTGAATCCGGCGAGTTTCGGGTCGGCGGCAATCTCTTCGGGGCTGGGGTTCGGCAACATTTCCAATGAGTCGGGGAATTGGTCAGGGTAGGCGGCTTTGAAGGCGTTCATATATGCCTTGTAGGTGTCTGTGCCCCACAACGTCTCAGAGCCGGAGACATCGTAGTTGCCCCATTTTACTTTGCGGTCTTGTTGCACACCCCACGACCAGAGGTTGCCCTGAATTTTACCGGCTTCGGTATTCATGAGTGCGCGTTCCAGATTATGCGCGTATCCGGGGTGGCATTGACCACAGGTTTGTTCAGAGACCCACAGGCTGCCGGGGTCGGGGTAAAAGGTATCGAAGGGGACGGTATCGGGTGCGCCGGTGTGCGCCGCATCCTTGTCCTCGGTTTCGGCGGGGTTCCCACCGTGGCAGGTGGTACATTCGCCTCTGGCATTAATCAATTGCATCATCTGGCTGTCGGGTTCACGGATTGATTCAATGCCGGTGTGACATGCCAGACATCCTTCCTGTTCGCCCTGCTGAAATGCAGGCGCAGGTTGATTTGCGGTCGTCGGTGCATCCGCGGCAAATACCGGCGCACCTAACACAATCAACACGCCAACAGTCAGCAAAACGCAAGCTAATATGAGCAAAGTGTTTCGTTTCACTTTCCTCACCTCCTCAGTTGTATGTTGTTTAGCTTGAAATTTTGATAGAAACTGTAGTTGTGGCTGTGGCTTGGAGAAAACGTTCTTGGGTGGCAGCACCTCCTTTCTCTCTCCATCGAAAGACCGAGCGCCTGCGAATGGTGGCAGCCAATTCACAGGAACCAAAAACCTTGTATAACAGTTTAAGTTTAACAGGTTACGGGAAAAAAATAATCATCCCACAGAATGAACATGCGTCACCCTGTGGGATGATTTTCACGACAGGAATTAAGCGAGGTTGTTCCGAATTGCCCAAACCGCCGCTTGGGTGCGGTCAGAGACGTTTAGCTTCTCAAAAATGTGGCGAATGTGCGTTTTGACAGTGGGCAAACTGATAGTCAATTTTTCGGCGATGGCATCATTGTTCAGCCCGTCGGCAACCAGTTTCAGCACCTCAATTTCCCGCTCCGACAAATTTACGTCCGTTGTGGCAGTTGGCGCAGAGGCAGGGGTACTGCGCTCCTGTTGCGCCAGTGCCACCTGAAGCAGGTCTCTATCCAGCAAATGCTGGTGATTGGCGGCGGCGCGGATTGCCGCCGGGATGCGTTCCGGATCAATATCTTTGCTCAGATACCCCACCGCCCCCGCCTGCACGGCGCGGGTCAGATACCCCGGATTGCCGTAAGTAGTAAGCATTATAACGCTGGTATTGGGGCTTTTTTCCTGAATTTGCTCCAATGCCTGAATCCCGTCCATCTCCGGCATGCGGATATCCAGCAGCATCACATCGGGTTGCAAAGATTCCGCCAACGCGATGGCTTCCACGCCGTTTTCTGCCTCCCCCACTACTTCGATGCCCGCCTGCTCGATGACGGTGCGCAGCCCTTCGCGCACAATGCCATGATCATCCGCCAAAATTACTCGAATGGCTGTCATATGTCACTCCCGTACCGATGTTGATTCAATTGGCAATTTGATGGTAACCGTTGTGCCCTGTTCCGGCAAACTTTCAATGCGGCATGTGCCGCCCAGCATATGCGCTCGCTCTTCCATACCAATTAATCCCACACAATGGTCAATCTCTGTGATGCACGCGATATCAAATCCTTTGCCCCAATCCTGCACGGTCAGTTGCAGGCAACCGTTTTTGCGGGCAACATCTATCATAATTTTTGATGATTTTGAGTGCTTGCGGCAATTGCTCAACGCCTCCTGAGCAATCCGAAAGGCGGTAATTTCGATGGGCGGAGGCAAACGGGTATCGTCCAGATGGTTCACAAATGAAATTTCAGCGTGCATATCGGCGGCGGTCTGTTGCGCCAGCTCATTCAGCGCGGGAACCAACCCCAAATCGTCCAGCAATGGCGGACGCAGCCCCTCAATCAAGTGTCGCCCTTCGACAATGGCGGCTTTCAGGTGTTCAATGCCCCGCTGAAAAGCGTTCAGGGCATTTTGCGGGTCGGTATCTTTCAACTGCGAAAAGTTGGTGAATTGCAATCGTGCGCCAATCAACCGCTGAATCAATCCGTCATGAATATCATATGCCGCCACACGGCGCTCTTCTTCCTGCAACCCGATGATTTCTTCCAACAGATATTCCCGCTGGCGACGATAACGCTCAATCGTCTCCGCCATATCGTTGAACGATGTCGCCAATTCGCCCAGCTCATCCGTTGATTGAATTTGCACCGGCTCTTGCAGCTTCCCCCGTGCCAGACGTTCCACTCCCTCGCGCAATTTCACAATGGGCGCGGTGAGGTTTTGTGCCAGCAATAGCGCCATAAAAATGGCGATAATGACGGCAACCAGCAAAATTGCCGCCGCCGTAAAACGGAATTCCCAAACGGAAGCGAAAAGAATGTTGGGCGATTCCGCGTGAATCAACACCCAATAGATGCTCCGGTCGGCGGGGTTGGGGAAGATGGGCGAAAAAACCAGCGCGCGGCGGGTGATGATTTCCCCGGGGGCGGGCTGCAAAATCGCCGCAACCTCCTCTGCTGAAAAATCTTGCTGAAGGCGTTTGCCGGTGTTCAAATCGGTGATGCCGCCCCACTCACGGCTCGCATCGGGATGAACGAGATAGTATCCGTCGTTGTCAACCAGCACCACATCGCCCCGACTGTGGTCTCTATCTATCAACGTATCCAGAAAGCGGTTCGCCAAAATATTGGTGACCACCACGCCGCGAAACGTGCCGGCATCATCGAAAACGGGGGTGGCATATCGCAACACCGGCTTGTACGGCACTTCAATGGAACCATATTCGCGGTTCAAATCCAAGCGGGAGACGAAAATTTCATCAAGCGCCAGTGTGGTCG
>CAZMXX010000180.1:0-7773 GCA_964570315.1 uncultured Anaerolineaceae bacterium
CTTGCAATTTTATGCCGTTTTTGATGATCCGGTGGCTAATTGCACAAAACTTAGGTTAGCGCACCCAATCTTTTGTATTTTCACGACAACTTTCCGCCACCGGACACACCCCTCCCCCGGTCGAAACCTGTTAGCCCGTCACGCCAAGCAATCCCAGCACCAACTGTTGTACCCACGTCGGCGTACCTAACTCATCTCGCACCCGATACAGGCTGTGCACCGCGCCGTAATACGGACACCGATTAATCTCATCCTCACCAAATAATTCAACCAGCCAGTCCCATAATGTCAGCTTTTCCGGCTCCGGCACCGTCGGCGTCAACCCCAGCGCCCACCGCGCCAGCGATAATTTCCCCCGCGCCGAGGGGTGATGGCAGTCCGTAATGCCGGATCCGCCGAAACTCCGCCGGCAAAATATGCCATACGAACCGTCAGATGAATTCCACCCCACTCAACCGCAATACCTTCTCTTTGCCGCGGTCAGTGCCGATTTCCAACTCTTGATTATCATAATAGGTGAGTGAGACCCCTTGGCGGTCAATGTCGATGATTCGCCGGTTCGACAGCGCCACTTGATGCACATACCGGCTCAAATAATCGTACACCACCCGTGGCTTCTTGAAGACTTTGGCGAACACCGTCCAGTCTTTCGGGTACAGCGTCTCCAACAATTCAGGGATGTCAATGCCGGTCACATCCAATTTCTCTTTGCGCCACAATTTCTCCAACCCGGTGGTGAGTTTATCCCGATAATAACGGGACATCTCGACTACCGACGCGAAAAACTTCGGTTTGCTGTGATGCCAGCGCTTTTCTTTCACATCCAACGCCCCGCCCGTGACGATGCAATGCAGGTGCACGTGCGGCTGGATCTGCTGCCCCTACGTGTGCAGCACCGCCGTAAAGTGGGAGTATCCAGATTAAATACTCCCACTTCGCACTCACTACCGCACACTACTTAAATATAAGCGGCAAGAAGATGAGATTGTTACCCGGTGCAGGGTTGGCTTGCGAACTGACCGTAATTGTAAACGACTGGGTATCGGTTAACCCTCCGCTATCGGTCACCAGTAACGATACGAAATGTGCACCGACATCACCGTTGGTCGGTGTGCCGGTCAACATATTATTGGCAAAATTAAGCCAACTCGGCAACGTCGTCGCCGTGACGGTCAACACATCGTTGGCATCCACATCCGTAACCGTAACCGTATATGTGTACGGAGAATTTTCCGTAGCAGAGATAACCGGCGTACTGCTAAACTGCGGCGCATCGTTCACATTGGCTACGGTAATTGTAAACGACTGGGTGTCGGTTAACCCTCCGCTGTCGGTCACCAGCAACGATACGAAATGCGTACCGACATCATCGTTGGTCGGGGTACCCACCAGTATCGTTGAACCAAGGAACACTGCCGAGCCACTGCCGTTCGTTAAACTCAACCAACTTGGCAAAATCGTAGCCGTAACAGTTAACACATCACCCGCATCTGCATCTGTAGCCGTGATGCTGTATGTGTATTGGATGTCCTCTGTCGCAGTTGTTACCGGTATGCTGGTGAATTGTGGCGCATCATTCACATTAGCCACTGTAATCGTAAATGATTGCGTGTCAGTCAATCCGCCACTGTCGGTAACCAGTAGCGAGACAAAATGGTCACCAACATCAGCATTTGTCGGTGTGCCCAACAACGTTGTCGAACCGAAAAATACCGCCGAGCCACTGCCGTTCGTTAAACTTAACCAACTTGGCAAAACAGTTGCCGTAACCGTCAAAACATCCCCCGGGTTCGGATCACTGGCGGTAATACTGTAAGTATATTGCATATCCTCTGTCGCTACCGTCAACGGCGTGCTGGTAAATGAGGGCGGGGCATTCAAATCTAAACCTATTAGCACCGGATCATGATCCGAAGCACGATAAGCGTCGCTACTATAGAAGGTCGTTATCTGGTTGCTTGACTTATATTCTTCGTTGTAGTCCAGCGCCCGTGGTTCATCGGTGTTGATATGCCAGACCGTTGCCCCCGTAACTTGGTCAGTGAGTGATTGGTTGGCTAACGCATAGTCCAAAGTTCCGGATTCCCCGTAGTAGATATAGGAGTATTCGTTTATTCCGGAATAAGCTTTTGCCAAATTCGTGAAACCTCCATTCTCAAAAGCCACGATAGGGTCTTCGTGCGCATAACTGTTCATATCACCGATAAGCAGCGCATCTGTATCACCGCTGCCGGTTGGATCAGTAGCCAACCAGTTAACCAACGCATCCGCTGCAGTGGTGCGGGTTAGATTACAATTACCCTGTCCATCGCCCGTATCCGGATCACCGATACTGTCACAGGAAGAACCCTTCGACTTCAGGTGGTTAACTACTACCGTCAATCTTGCTCCATTTGGCTGTTCAAATGTTTGTGCTAATGACGGGCGGTTTTTATCGCTATTGAATGTCGGATCTACGCTTGAGTCCAAGATGGCAGCATTCCCCACCGACGTCACCGATGCCGGTTTATAAATCAATCCAACAGCAATTTCATCGGTGCCGATTTGCGATACACCCGGATCAATATAAGCGTAGGTTCCCGCCCCGGCTGCATCATTCAAGCCGTTCACCAAATCGGCAATGGCGCTGTTTGCGCCATAGCCGTCATTCTCAATCTCCATCAACCCGACAATATCAGCATCTAAAGCGATAATGGCGTTGATGATTTTAGTTCGCTGGCGGTTAAATTCTTCTAACGTGTCCGCGCCGCGTGAGGTTGGGAAACCACCGCCGGTGCCGTCACCGTTGAAATAATTTAATACATTAAAACTACTAACCTTGAGCGTTCCACCCACATCCATAGGAGCGCCGGTGCGGGCGTTGGCGGTGGTATCAAACGTCACCACACCGGTCGGTTGCACTCTATAAGCGCTGTACCGGTAATCCAACACACCGGTCAGGTTCGCCACGGTATATCCGGCTCGCACGGTATGCGTAGCACTCAGTCCATAGGGTTGCGGATACAGCACCGGATCGGGGTTCTGCACTGTGCTGCCGTCATCCAAAATAATCCGGCTGCGGTCATTCAAGTCTTGCAACGACAGCGCAGACGCGCCCGGTGTTATCACTTGTGTGGGCTGCATTAAACGCCCCAATGATAAATCCACCGATCCGTAACGCCCCAGATCATAATTTTGACTGACGGTCAGTGTCTGCGGGAACGTAACTGCCATTCCCTCGAATGCTTCTAAGTTGTCAATGGAAACCAGTGGAAACGCTATGCTTGCCGGAGTAACACCGGATCCACTGCCACACACTTGTACGGTAGTGGGGTTAGTTAGTTCGGTTAAGCCGGAATACTCTGTTACGTCGCCTTGCACACGAACTGTATCTCCTAAATTGACATCCGTGCCAAAACCGTTGTCGTAAACAAATATCCCTTCTGATGTAGTTGGATCGGTATCAATATCGGCATCTTCTTCTTGAACGAAGAATCCTCGCAAACCGGTGCTTGTATCTTGGTAATCTCCAACCACAACCCCTTCGATGAAGACACCGGTTGTTCCTGCCAACGGGCTAACGCTACCATTGCCTTGAATATCGTGGATTAAAGTGGCTGTGTCGCCACAAGCTCCGCCACAAGAATTTTCCTCGCCAGGCGTCGGCAAAAACGGAGCGTACGTATCTGTATTACGTGCCCCACCGCTCCCATTCGGGCATCGCTGAATGGATTGGGTACCACTTGATCCGTTGCCGTCTTCGTTAACCTGCGGTTGACCGGCGTTGAGTAAGGTGAGCAATTCGGCATCATCACTGGTGGCACCGTAAACAACGGCATCAATTAGGTTTGTTGTGGTAATAGCGGTACCGTTAGGAAAGTCCGTAGCATCGCCGACATATAAAGC
This sequence comes from uncultured Anaerolineaceae bacterium, assembly GCA_964570315.1. Lineage (GTDB taxonomy): Bacteria > Chloroflexota > Anaerolineae > 4572-78 > 4572-78 > JANTHQ01. The sequence continues at coordinate 3,886 of CAZMXX010000180.1, forward strand.
AATAGCATCGGCGCCATTTTGTATTAGGTTCGTGTCCGGAGTTACATCCCAGTCGCAGTTTGCCGTATTGGCAGCGTTGGCACACAACACAAAGTAACCGGCTGCGGTTGTGCTGTATCCATCGAGGTCAAAGGCGCGATACGAGGTGTCTCCGTTGCCGTTAAAGAAAACCAACACCAACCCAGATAAATCGGTACTCCCCGTACCGCCGTCATATAGTTCCAGAAATTCCGCTGTATCGGTACCGGATTGATCGGCATCCACTTCATTGATGAGCACATTGGTCGCCGGTCCCCCCCCGGCAGAGAATGTTTGCCCGGTATTTACACTTCCAAATGTATTTGCAGTCGGGCTATTCCACGAGAAATCACTGTATGTCGTGCCCGTGCCGGATAATTGCAACGAATTTCCGGCTGCCGTGGTCGAAGATTCCGAGACACCAATGTCGGTACTCGTCATTCCGTTGGCCGGTCCGTCAGTTGCAGTAAAACTACCCTCGTAACTCAAAAATTGGATAACATTACTGGACGGGTCAACCAACGCCAAACCGTCCGGTGCGCCGTTCTGGATACCGCTATGTGCAAATTGCAACGTTCCGTAGCCGTTCTGCTGATCCGGAATAGTTCCGGAAAGATTAAGTGTGTAATATTGGCCCCCACCATTCCCGTTGTAGAAAACAATGGACCAGCCGGATAGATCCGTACCGGCAGGGCCAGCAATTTCAACACCTTCCCCGGTATCACTGCCGGAGTTATCATAATGTATTTCGTTAATAAATACAGAAGTTTGTGCAGATAATTGATGAGGAATAAAAAAGACAGAAGAAAAAACAACAAATACCAATATCCAACGTAAGTGTTTCACGTGAGCCTCCCTTGCTCCTTCCATAAATTGTAAAAATTGTAGTTAAAATTGTTTCCCAAACGAAGTAGAAAAATGCTAATATAAGAACAACACAATGTCAAATATCCATCAACAAATTCACGATAATGCTGTGTCAATTAGTTCTATTCTTCCGAAGCACAAAACCTGTGTTAAATCAGGCAGAGTACGCTTATATTTTTGGGGAGGAAGTGACCATTATCACTTTGTCAAGTTTAGGTTGGTATGGAAATTCCATAATCGGCACAACTAGCGAAATCTTGCAATACGCAATAGTGTCTCCAAAAATATTTTTCAACTCGGAGGCATTACGGTGAACCCGGCTTTGTCAATTTCCTTTGCAAAACTACGCCCAAACTCATACATTGAAATTGAACTTCTGGATGGCACGCTACTAACTGTTACCGGAAACGGAGTGCAAAAAGAACGACCACCGCTATCTACATTGTACACAGCAGTCGTTGTCGCCGCATTTTTCAAACACAAACGCGCCGAAGGACGTAAAAAAAGTACGTTGGTCAGTTATGCACCGGTACTGAATGCACTTGCCGAATATGAAAATACGTGGCCCCTAACTACAGAAACTGTTGGGGATTTTTTGGATGAATATCGAAAAAACGGACGTAGTGCTACCACTTTGAACGAATACTGGACTCGGCTCAATACTTTTTTTGAATGGTGTGTAACCCATGGTTATACACCATCAAACCCAATACAAAATGTCCCAAAAATGCAAAAGAATATAAAATCTGTAAATGCTGTCCCTCAAAACGTCATTGCCACTGTCTTTAACCATATACAGCGTGTTATTAATCAAGCGGAACCCGGACGAGCAAATTTGGTATATGAAAGAGCGGTTAGGGATTTAGCTATTTTCCGCCTCGCATATTCCACCGGTATGCGGAGGGAGAGCATTGCTACCCTAAATTTGGATGACTTATATTTGGAACAAGGTGAAATCATCTTAAGGAACGAAGCAGACAAAGAAGGACATGGCGGAAGACGCTTTTTAAGCCATAATGCACAAGCTGCGCTAAAAGACTGGCTGGATATCAGACCAAATATAGGGAAAAAACTATTTGTCGGTACTGTCGGTAACGGGTGGAACAAACAAGGCATTCTCAAAGGTGCCGGAATATTGCGTGCTTGGAAACAGTGGCAGCGAGCGGCAGGAAATACCATACTTTATTCGTTTCATGCCTTACGACACAGTCATGTTTCACATTCGCTGAACAATGGTATTCCGGTACATCATGTGAGCGCTCAAGCCGGACACGCCTCGCCGGATGTAACCTTACGAATTTATAGTGACCCACATCCAATAGAACGCAAAAGAGCTTATGAAGCGCACAACCCAGATGATACTATTTGACTAATTACTTGTTTCGTGCTAAATTTTGTCCCGCAATTGAATAGTGTGAGTACGAGGATCCTCAATTCTTATCTTTACGTCCTACCCTTACTTTCTTTACATTTTCTCTTACTTCTTCTCTTTTTCTTACTCTTACTCACTTACCTGCTTACAGCCTTTCAGGCAGTAAGGGATCTTTTTCGCCGAGGTAGCTCAGTTGGTAGAGCATTTGACTGAAAATCAAAGGGTCCGCAGTTCAAGTCTGCGCCTCGGCACCACAAAGCCGCACGGAAATGTGCGGCTTTTTCATTGACCAAACATGCATCACCGATTATAATATCAGCAACAGGCGGTCCCGCCCCGTTTCGCCATTTCGGCGGAATGGGGTGGCTTTTTTTAGGGCAGATTTTCCTGCATCTGCGCAGCGGCTGTTTCCGCATCAATCTCGCCCGCCAAAAAGTCCGCGAGCGGCTGGCGCATAGCATCCAAAATGCGATTGGCGTCCACGCCGAGGGGCACGCTTTGCCCCGTTTGCAGTTGCGCGGCATCGGCGCGGAGGGTGGCATCGGTTAAAAGTTGCGGCGCGTTCAGCGCATCGCGGCGAGTGGGCATGGTGTCGAATTGTGCCGCCCATGTCAGTTGCCGTTCCGCCGAAACCAGATACTCCAGCAGTTGAATCGCCGCTTCTGCCCGCCGACCGGACGTTTGCGACCCCACCGCCCAATATCGCGCCAGAACTAGCGGCGATGCCGCCACACCCCCGTCGGCGGCGGGCAATTTCGCCACCGCCCACGGCAAATTCGGCAATTGCCGCAATGTGGGGAGCATCCAATCGCCGTCAATCAGCATCATCGCCCCCCCATCCAAAAACTTCTGCCGCGATTCGGCATAGGTTTGGGGCGCATCATCGGTGATGGCAACCAGCCGGGCATACACTTTGAGCGCCGCCACCATCGCCGGAGAATCCAGCGTCGGCGCCCCCGCGTTATCCACCAACCCGCCGTCATTTCCCCCCATCCACGGCAGCACCCACAACGGGTCGGCAACATTCATCACCAGCCCGACCATCCCGGTGGGGGCAGTTGCCGCCGCCGATTCCAACGCGGCGACGGTTGTCGGCGGGCTGGCGAGCAGTTTCCGATTGTAAAAAAGAAGCAAGTGGAATCCCGCCGTGTCAGGCAATCCCCACACCTGCCCCTCGGCGGTGATGCCCGTGAGCGTGACTCCGGCAAAGGCATCCAGAAAGCTGGGGGGGAAGAATGCGTCCATCGGCTGGAGCAGCCCTGCCTGCTGTAACGGTAGCAGGGTGTTGCTCGCGCCCAAAATCAGGTCGAAGTCAACCCGTCCGTTCACAATCCCGTCCACCAGCGCCGACGGGTCGTCATAATGCCGGATGGTGACTTTGACAGTAGGATTATCCCGCTGGAAAGCGGCGATGTCGGTTGCCAATTGCACCTGTTGGGCGGGCGGCAGACTTGCCCACAGCGTCAACGGCGTGCCGGCGCGGGTGGGGGTGGGCCCAGGGGATGGCGTGGGCGCCGGCAAGGGGGGATCGGTGGGGAGCGCAACCAGGCGGGGGCTCGGCGTGATCTAGTAGGGGGGGGGGGCAGAGCGGGTCCACGTGGGCGCGGCCGGGAGACCAGAGGCCGGTGACG